>NZ_VRVH01000002.1:0-71424 GCF_008040095.1 Methylobacterium sp. WL6
GGGGCCGGCGCGGGCACGCCGCTCGACGGCGTTCTCTCGCCGGTGACCGGCATCCTGGGCGGCGCCGGCGGCGCATCCAATCCCGTCGGCGGCCTCCTCGGCGGTCTCACCGGCGGTGCGGCGGACGATGCCGGGACCCATCCCCTGATCGACGTGGCGGCCGGCCCGGCGACGCCGACGCCGGCGGCGAATCTCGCGGTGCTGACCCCGAGCGCGGACCCGGCCCACACCGTCCAGGCGAGCGCGATCGCGGTGCCGGCCGATCAGCCCGGCCTGCTCCATGCCGGCCTGCTCTCGGGCGACGGCATCGTCTTCCCGCAGGCCGGCGGCGGGGGCGGAGACGCGCTCGTCGGCCACCTCCTCGACGTCGCCCCCACGGCGACCGCATCGGCGGATGCGGGAGCCTCGCACGGGCTGCCCCTCGATCTCGGGATCGCGGCGATCGATCTCGGCGGCCACGTCGACGCCGCGCATGTCGACCCGACGCCGCACACCGCGACGACCGGGATCCACCTCCTCGGCCTCTGACCCATCCGAGCCCTCGCCGCCCGACGCGGCGGGGGCTTCCTCTTCCGCCGACTTGCCCTGCCGAATCGTCTCTGCCTGATCCTGCAAGCCGGGGAACCGTCTCGTGATCGACGAACGTGTGCTGCGTATCGCCAAGCGCCGGGAGTTCTGGGCTGCCGCCAGAGCCGGGCGCGCCTCGCTGGCGACCGTGATGATCGTCAGCGGCCTCATCAACCTGCTGATGCTGACCGCGCCGATCTTCATGCTGCAGGTCTACGACCGGGTTCTGCCGAGCCGCAGCATCGCGACCTTGGTCGGGCTGGCCGGCATCGCGCTGATGCTGTTCCTGATCCAGAGCGTGCTGGAGGTGTTCCGCGCCCGGATCCTGTCGCGGTTCGGGCGCCTCGTCGACGAGCGCCTCGGCGCGCGGATCTTCCGGACCCTGCTGGTCCGTGGGTCGGAGACGCCGCGGGGCGACGACGGCCCGCAGGCGCTGCGCGACCTCGACACGGTGCGCGGCTTCCTGTCGAGCATGGCGTTCACCGCTTTCTTCGACCTGCCGTGGGTGCCGCTCTACATCGCGGTCTGCTTCCTGTTCCATCCCTGGCTCGGCACCGCGATCGCCGGCGGCGCGGTGGTCCTGTGCCTGCTGACGATCCTGACCGACTGGGCCTCGGCCGGCCCAACCCGCGAGGGCGTCCGGGTGGCCGGCGAGCGACGCGCCTTCACCGACATGGCGCACCGCACGGCGCCGCTGCTCTCGGCGCTCGGCATGCGCGCGCGGATCGCGACCCTGTGGCAGGCCCGGGCACGCCGGAACCTCGACGTGGCGACCGACGGCAACGACCTCGCCATCGGCTTCGGCGCGACGGCGCGCCTGATGCGCACCGTGCTGCAATCGGGCATCCTCGGCCTCGGCGCCTACCTCGTGGTGCGCGAGGAAGCGACCGCCGGCGTGATGCTGGCCGCGACCATCCTCTCGGCCCGGGCGCTGGCGCCGGTCGATCTCGCCATCGCGAACTGGAAGTCGTTCTCGGCGTCGCGCCAGGCCTGGACCCGGATCGTCGCCTTCCTGCCGCCGCGGGAGCCGGCCGCCCTCACGCCGCTGCCGGCGCCGCGGGAGAGCGTGCGCGTCACCGCCCTGTCGATCGCCGTGCCGGGGACCGACACGCTGGTGCTGCACGACGTCAACGTGGCGCTCGCCCCCGGAAGCGCGCTCGGCGTGATCGGCCCGAGCGGATCGGGCAAGTCCACCTTCGCCCGCGCGCTCGTCGGCCTGGCGCGGCCGAGCCGCGGCGTGATCCGCCTCGACGGCGCCGCCATCGACCAGTGGGACCCCGACGCCCTCGGCCGTTCGATCGGCTACCTGCCGCAGGACATCGAGATGTTCGACGGCACCATCGCCGAGAACATCACCCGGTTCGATCCCGAGCCGGACCCGGAGGCGCTGCTCTCGGCCGCGAAGGCGGCCGGCGTCCACGAGGTCGTGCTGCGCCTGCCCGGCGGCTACGATGCCCGCGTCGGCGCCGGCGGCCTCGGCCTCTCGGGCGGCCAGCGCCAGCGGATCGCCCTGGCGCGCGCGCTCTACGGCGACCCGTTCCTCGTCGTCCTCGACGAGCCGAACTCCAACCTCGACGTCGAGGGCGACCGCGCCCTGTCGGCCGCCGTCCAGGCGGTACGCGCCCGCGGCGGCATCGCCGTGGTGATCGCCCACCGCCCGAGCGCGCTGACCGCGGTCGACCGCATCCTCGTCCTCGGCGACGGCCGCGTGCAGCTGCACGGGCCCCGCGACGACGTCCTGGCGCAGCTGAGCGCGCTCACCCGGCAGACACCGACGAGGGTCGCATGACGAAGGCCGACACGCCGAACCGGCCCGAGCCGGATCCGACGCGCGACACCCGGCGCTCCCTGCGCCGGCACATCGCCGGCGTCGCCACGATCATCGCGGTCGCGACCGGCGCCGGCGCCTGGACCGCGGCGACGGAGCTGTCCGGCGCGATCATAGCCACGGGCTCGCTCGTGGTGGAGAGCAACATCAAGAAGGTGCAGCACCCGACCGGCGGCGTGGTCGCCGAGCTGCCGATCGAGGAGGGCGCGCGCGTCCAGGCCGGCGACCTGCTGATCCGCCTCGACGCCACGACGGCGCGGGCCACCTACGACAGCGTCACCAAGAGCCTGTGGGAGATCGCCGCCCGCAACGCACGCCTGGAAGCCGAGCGCGACGGCCGCGACGAGGTCGCGTTCCCCAAGGGCCTCGCCGAAGCCGGACCCGAGGTCGCCCGCATCGTCGAGGGCGAGCGCAAGCTGTTCCACTTCCGCCGCGACGCCCGCGAGGGGCAGAAGGCGCAGCTGCGCGAGCGGATCGGGCAGCTCAAGGAGGAGATCAAGGGGCTCGTCGAGCAGTCGGTCGCCAAGGAGCAGGAGACCGCGATCATCGGGCGCGAGTACGAGGGCGTCGAAGGCCTCTGGAAGAAGAACCTCATCCAGCTGACGCGCCTGACCAGCCTCGAGCGCGACATCTCCCGGCTGAAGGGCGAGCGCGGCGTGCTGGTCGCCAACATCGCGCAGACCAAGGGCAAGGTCTCCGAGACCGAGCTTCAGATCATCCAGCTCGAGCAGAACCTGCGCAGCGACGTCGCCAAGGAGCTGGCGGAGAACCGCGCCAAGGCCGCGACCCTGACCGAGCAGAAGATCACCGCCCTCGACCAATTGCAGCGCATCGACATCCGCTCGCCGCAGACCGGCTACGTGCACGAACTGTCGGTCCACACCCGCGGCGGCGTGATCGCGCCGGGCGAGCCGATCATGCTGATCGTTCCGACGGCCGATTCCCTGGTGGTTGAGGTGCGCGTCGCCCCCCAGGACATCGACCGGCTCCAGACCGGCCAGGCCGCGGGCCTGCGCTTCCCGAGCTTTGACCAGCGCACCACGCCGGAGCTGAACGGACGCGTGACCCGGATCGCCGCCGACGTGAGCGAGGACAAGCGTACCGGCAGCTTCTACTATCTCGTGCGCCTCGGGGTGACGAAGGACGAGCTCGGCCGGCTGGACGGCGCCAAGCTGATGCCCGGCATGCCGGTGGAAGCTTTCATCCGCACCGCAGACCGCACCGTGCTCTCCTACCTGACCAAGCCCCTCGTCGATCAGGCACGCCGCGCGTTCCGCGAGAAGTAGGCGACCGATTCCCCCGTCGCGAACGGCAGGCTCGCCGATGCGGCCTGCCGCCGCCCGGTCGATCACGCCTGGGTCGCGGTGCCGACCCGGTCGAGGTCCGCCAGCGCGTCGTCCGGCAGGTGGTGCGCGGCGGCGGCGAGGTTCTCGCGCAGGTGCGCCAGCGACGCGGTCCCCGGGATCAGCAGGATGTTGGGCGACCGGCGCAGCAGCCAAGCGAGCGCCACCTGCAGCGGCGTGGCATCGAGCCGTTCGGCCACCGCGGACAGGCCCGCGGATTGCAGCGGGCTGAAACCGCCGAGCGGGAAGAACGGCACGTAGGCTATGCCGTCCCGTGCCAGCGCGTCGACGAGCGCGTCGTCGCCGCGATGGGCGAGGTTGTAGTGGTTCTGCACGCACGCGATCTCGCAGATCCGGCGTCCCTCGGCGACCTGGGTCGGCGTCACGTTGGACAGGCCGATGTGCTGAATCAGCCCTTGCTGCTGGAGCTCGGCGAGCGCCGTCAACGGCGCCTCGATCGACCCTTCGGCCGGCCCGTGCCCGTCGCCGAGCATGGCCCGGAAGTTCACCACCGCCAGCCGGTCGAGCCCGAGATGGCGCAGGTTGTCGTGGACGGCCGCCGCGAGGTCGGCGTCGGACGCGGCCGGGTTCCACGACGCATCGGAACCGCGCCGCGCGCCCACCTTGGTGACGATCGTGAGGTCGTGCGGATACGGGCCGAGCGCGTCCCGGATCAGCTGGTTGGTGACGTGGGGTCCGTAGAAGTCGCTGGTGTCGATGTGGTCGACGCCGCTCGCGACCGCCTCGCGCAGCACGGCGAGCGCCGCGTCGCGATCCTTGGGCGGTCCGAAGACGCCCGGCCCGGCGAGTTGCATCGCGCCGTACCCGAGACGCTTCACGGAACGGTGGCCGATCCGAAACGTGCCGGCCTGATCGATGAGGGACATGGTGCTTCTCCTGTGACCCGACGTAACTCGACGTTGCGACCGTGCGCGAGAATGGGGCACAATCCGCACAAGCTGTGCGGATGGGCGAACGATGAAGGCCGATCTCGGAGATCTCGACGCGTTCCTCGTCGTCGCGCGCGGGCAGGGTTTTCGCGAGGGCGCACGCATGAGCGGCGCCAGCGCATCGAGCCTGAGCGAGGCGGTTCGGCGGCTCGAGGACAGGCTCGGCGTCCGCCTCCTCAACCGCACGACCCGCAGCGTGGTGCCGACGGAAGCCGGGGAACGGCTGCTGGAGCGGCTCGGCCCGGCCTTCGCAGAGGTCGAGGCGGCGCTCGACGTGCTGAACGGCTTCCGCGACCGGCCGGCCGGGACGCTGCGGCTCAACGTGCCGGTCAGCGCCGCGCGCCTCGTGCTGCCCGCGATCGTTCCGGGTTTCCTCGCCGCCTATCCCGAGATCCGTCTCGAGGTCCTGGCCGAGGACGGCTTCGTCGACGTGCTCGCCGCCGGATGCGACGCGGGCATCCGCTACGACGAGCGCCTGGAGCAGGACATGATCGCGGTTCCGATCGGGCCGCGCGTGCAGCGCTTCGCGACCGCTGCGGCGCCGGCCTACCTCGCGCGTCACGGCCGGCCCGAGCATCCGCGCGACCTCCTCGGCCATGCCTGCCTGCGCGGCCGCTTCCCGAGCGGGGTCGAGATGGCCTGGGAGTTCGAGCGCGACGGCGAGACCGTGAAGGTCGATCCGGCAGGGCCGCTGCTCGTGCGCGTCGGGGCCGCGACCGACCTCGCCGTCGAGGCGGCGATCGCGGGGACCGGCGTCATCACCCTGTTCGAGGACTGGTTGAGGCCGCACTTGGCCAGCGGGGCATTGGAACCGGTCCTCGAAGCGTGGTGGCCGCGCTTCTCGGGGCCCTACCTGTACTATCCGGGCCGGCGACTCGTGCCGGCCCCGCTGCGCGCCTTCGTCGACTTCATCCGGCACCCGAAGACCGCTTGATCGCGGGCGCGGCCGCGCGGTGAGCGGAAGGGGCGCAGGGCGCGCCGGCACGACGCGAGCGCACCCTGCCGAGCACCCGAGGGCCGCCGCCGATCGAGCCTGGGGACCGCCTGTCCCGCCGGAGCGTGGCCGCTTGCGTGCGAGCCGGGCGGCTGCGTATACCAGATAAAAGCCGCGCCCTCGTCCGGCGCAAAAACAAGAACCGAACGCTCAGGGATGAAACCATGTCGCGCAGAATATTGATCCTGGGGGCGTCATACGGCTCGCTGCTTTCGACGAAGCTGCTGATGGCCGGGCATGATGTGACCTTGGTCTGCCGTCGGAAAACCGCGGACCTGATCAACAGCCAGGGCACCGAAGTCCGCATCAAGCTGCGCGACGAGGCCACGCACCGGTCGTTTCATTCCCGTGACCTGCCGGGCAAGGTCGACGCGATGCCGCCCGAGGACGTCGACGTCTCGCGCTACGATCTCGTCGGCCTAGCGATGCAGGAGCCGCAGTACAACAACCACACGATCCGTGTGCTGATGATCAAGATCGCCGCGGCCAAGCTGCCGTGCCTGTCGATCATGAACATGCCGCCGCTGCCGTATCTCGATCGGATCCCGGCGCTCGCGAAGATGGACCTGCGCGAGGCCTACACGAATGCCGGCGTCTGGGACCGCTTCGAGCCGGGCCTGATGTCGTTGTGCTCGCCCGATCCGCAGGCGTTCCGCCCGCCCGACGAGGGCGCCAACGTCCTGCATGTCGGGTTGCCGACGAACTTCAAGGCGGCGACCTTCGCCGATCCCGCGCACAACGCGCTGCTCCGCGAGCTCGAGGCGGACATCGACGCGGTGCGCGTCGAGGGCCAGGACGTTCCGGTCAAGCTCAAGGTGTTCGACTCGCTGTTCGTGCCCCTGGCGAAGTGGTCGATGCTGCTCACCGGCAACTACCGCTGCATCACGCCCCAGGCGCCGCGCTCGATCCGCGACGCGGTGCACGGCGACCTCCCCCTGTCCCGCACGATCTACGAGCACGTCGACGCGGTGGCCCGACGGCTCGGTGCCGACCCGAGCGATCAGGTCCCGTTCGAGAAGTACGCCAAGGCGGCCGAGGGCCTGCTGAAGCCTTCGTCGGCCGCCCGGGCGGTCGAGAGCGGCGCGCCCTACATCGAGCGTGTCGACCTGCTGCTGAAGCTGATCTCGCACCAGCTCGACATGCCCGATGCCGAGATCGACCGAACGGTCGAGATCGTGGACCGGAAGCTCGACGAGCGCATCATCCCGGGCTGAGCGGCCCGGTCCGGCCCGTCTCACCGAAGACGCGGCCGGACCTCGCTCGCCCGTCGGGATAACGTACCTCCTCGACGCGATCCGACGGCTTGTGGAGCCCCCCCGCGACGCCGAGCCCGGACGCGGCTCGGGGCGCGTGCTTCAGGCTTGGCCCGTTGCCGGAGCGTCCGGGCGCGATCAGGATCGCAGCACGGGGTCCGCCGGTCGGATCGATCGGATCACGGGAGCGGCGCGGACCATGTCGGAGGGATCGCCGACCCCGTTCATCCTGAACCGCCTCGACCTCAAGACGCTGCGGCTGTTCGCGGCGATCTGCGAGGAGGGCACGCTCAACGGCGCGGCGCGCCGGGCCGCGATCGCCCCCTCCGCCGTGAGCAAGCGGCTCGCCGAGCTGGAGCGCGCGCTCTGCTGCGAGCTGCTCATCCGCGAGCCACGGGGCATGCGGCCGACGCCCGCCGGGGAGACGCTGCTGCACCACACCCGCCGGATGCTGGGGTCCGCCGAGCAGATCGCGCTGGAGCTCGCGGAGCACGCCAGCGGGCTCCGCGGCTTCGTCCGCGTGCTCGCGAACCTCTCGGCGATCGTGCAGTTCCTGCCCGAGGACCTGCAGGCGTTCTTGGCGGCGCAAGCCCGCATCGGGATCGACCTGGAGGAACGGCCGAGCGGCGGCGTGGTGGCCGGCGTGGAGGAAGGAGCGGCCGATCTCGGCATCTGCGCCGGCAGCACCGATCCGCGCTCCCTCGTCGCCCGCCCCTATCGGAGCGACCGCCTCGTGCTCGTCGTGCCCGCCGGCCACCCGCTCGCCGGCCGCGACGCGATCGCGTTCGCCGACACCCTCGACCACGACCATGTCAGCATGCACCGCGAGAGCTCGATCTACGGCACGCTCCGGGACGAGGCCCGCCGCCTCGGGCGGCCGCTGCGCCTGCGCGTCCACGTGCCGAGCTTCGACGCGATCTGCCGCATGGCGCAGGCCGGGATGGGGCTCGGCGTGGTGCCCGAGCGGGTGCACGCCCTGCTCGGCCCGCAGATGAACGTCGTCGCCGTGCCGCTCACCGACCCGTGGGCGCGGCGGACCCTGAGCCTCGTCGTCCGCCCGGGCACGCAATCGCCGGCGGCGGCCGTCCTGTTCGATCACCTGCGCCGGGCAGGCGGGGATTGAGAGGGGCGCCTGCGTTCGCCTTCGGAGAACGCGGGGTGATGCATCGCGTTTGGACAGCGTGCACCCGATCCAATACCGATCGACCCAAAGACAATGGAGGGAACGGCCATGCCAGGCACCGGCGAAGCATCGCCCAAGGGTCCGCTCGACGGGATCCGGGTCCTCGAGCTCGGCCAGCTGATCGCGGCACCGTTCGCCACCAAGATCCTGGCCGAGTTCGGCGCCGAGGTGATCAAGGTCGAGTCGCCGGGGGACGGCGATCCCCTGCGCAAGTGGCGCAAGCTGCACGAGGGAACCTCGCTCTGGTGGTACCTGCAGTCTCGCAACAAGAAGTCGATCGCGATCAACCTGAAGGCGCCCGATGGGCTCGCGGTGGTCAAGGACCTCGTGCGGAGCGCCGACGTGGTGGTCGAGAACTTCCGACCCGGCGGCCTGGAGAAGCTCGGCCTCGGCTGGGACGTGCTCTCGGAGCTGAACCCCAAGCTCGTGATGGTGCGCATCTCAGGCTACGGCCAGACCGGGCCTTATCGCGACCGGCCGGGCTTCGGCGCGATCGGCGAGTCGATGGGCGGCATCCGCTTCACCACCGGCAGCCCGGACAGCCCGCCCGCCCGCGTCGGCGTCAGCATCGGCGACACCCTGGCCTCGCTCCACGGGGTGATCGGCGCGCTGATGGCGCTGCTCCACGTCAAGACCGCCGGCGGCCAGGGCCAGGTCATCGACGTCTCCCTCGTAGAGAGCGTGTTCAACGTGATGGAGAGCCTGGTCCCGGAATACGACCTGCTCGGCGAGGTCCGCACCCGCACCGGCGGGGCGCTGCCCGGCATAACGCCCTCGAACACCTACCCGACGAAGGACGACGGCTTCGTCGTCATCGCCGGCAACTCGGACCCGATCTACCGCCGCCTGATGACCGTCGTCGGCCGGCCCGACCTCGCCGACGACCCGGCGCTGCGCAGCAACGACGGCCGCTCGCGGGTGGCCGGCATGATCGACGGCGTGATCGCGGACTGGACCCGGGCGCACACCGTGGACGAAGCGCTCGCAGCGCTCGCGGCGGCCGACGTGCCGGCGGGACGGATCTACTCGGTGGCCGACATCGTCGCCGACCCGCACTACCGCGCCCGCGACATGATCCTCGACGCGGAGCTGCCCGGCGGCACCCGGGTGAAGATGCCCGGCATCGTGCCCAAGCTATCCGGCACCCCCGGGGCGGTGCGCTGGCAGGGACCGGCGCTCGGCGCCCACACCGATTCCGTGCTCGCCGACCTCGGCCGCGACGCCGAGACCATCGAGCGCCTGCGCCGCGAGGGAGCCGTGCAATGACCGAGACCGCCATGCTGATCCAGGAGGTCGCCACCCGCGACGGGTTCCAGATCGAGCCGCGCTACGTCGAGACCGCCGAGAAGATCCGGCTGATCGACGCGCTCTCGGCCGCTGGCTTCTCGCGGATCGAGGTCTCGTCCTTCGTCTCGCCGAAGGCCGTGCCGGCACTGCGCGACGCGGCCGAGGTCTTCGCCGGGATCGCCCGGCGGCCCGGCACCGTCTACGTCGCCCTGGTGCCCAACCCGAAAGGCGCCGAGCGGGCGCTCGCGGCCGGCGTCGGCGAGGTCAACCTCGTCGCCTCGGTGAGCGAGACCCACAACCGCGCCAACATGGGCATGAGCCCGGAGGCCTCGATCGAGGGGTTCGGCCGGATCATGGAGACAGTGAAGGGCACACCCGTGTCGACGAACGCCACGGTGGCCACCGCCTTCGGCTGCCCCTTCGAGGGCGACCAGCCGGCCGACAAGGTGATGGCGCAGGTCGAGCGATACCTCGCGCTCGGCATCGCCGGCGTGACGCTCGCCGACACCACCGGCATGGCCAACCCGCGGCAGGTGGAGCGTCTGGTCGCCCGCGCGCTGGCGATCGTGCCGGCCGAGCGGCTGACCCTTCACTTCCACAACACCCGCGGGCTCGGGCTCGCCAACGTGCTCGCGGCCTACGGCGCCGGCGCGCGCCGGTTCGATGCGGCGCTCGGGGGCTTGGGCGGCTGCCCGTTCGCGCCGGGCGCCACGGGCAACATCTGCACCGAGGACCTCGTCAGCATGGCCCACGAGATGGGGATCGAGACAGGCCTCGACCTCGAGGCCCTGCTCGGCCTCTCCCGCGACCTGCCGCGCCTCGTCGGCCACGACGTGCCGGGCCAGGTCGCCAAGGCCGGGCGCCCATGCGATCTGCACGCCGTCCCGCAAGCGGCATGAGCCGCCCCGTCCGTCATTCGGCGTGAGCCGTCCCGTCGATCGGGCGGCCTGAGCCGCCGACCGAACCGATCCGCGTCGGAAGCCTCTCGGGGAAGGCGGCTCCGCCGTGCTCGCGCGCATCCTGCCCGACGGTCGTCCGCGACCGGCCGGCAGGGGCGCCCGCCGCCCCGTTCCAGGAGGAAACCATGACCGCCGCCACGACCGGCCCGCTCGCGGGTCTCGACGTCATCACCGAGAGCAGCGTGGTCCGCAAGGCCGCTTGGCGGCTGATGCCGCTGATCATGGTCTGCTACATGTTCGCGTTCTTCGACCGGATCAACATCAGCTTCGCCAAGTTCCAGCTCCAGAGCGACCTCGGCTTCAGCAACGTCGCCTACGGGCTCGGGGCGAGCATGTTCGTCGTCGGCTACGTGATCTTCGAGGTCCCCTCGAACCTGTTGCTGTACAAGGTCGGCGCGCGGCGCTGGATCGCCCGGATCATGATCTCCTGGGGTATCGCCACCGCCCTGATGGTCTTCATCAGCACCGAGTGGCACTTCTACCTGCTGCGCTTCATCATCGGCGCAATGGAGGCCGGCTTCGCACCGGGCATCCTGTATTACTTGACACTGTGGTTCCCGGCCTCGTTCCGCGGCCGCGTGACCTCGTTCATGTTCGTCGCCTCGGCCTTCTCCGGCATCTTCGGGGCGCCGGTGGCGGGGCTGATCCTCGGCGGCCTCAACGGCACGGCGGGGCTCGCCGGCTGGCAATGGCTGTTCCTGGCCGGCGGCCTGCCCTGCCTGGTGCTGGGCGTGCTGGTGTTCCTGCGTCTCGACGATCGGATCGCCGACGCGCGCTGGCTGACGCAGCCGGAGAAGGACCTGCTCGCCTCGAAGATCGCCCACCACAACCGCGACATCGGCGACCACTCGCTCTGGGGCGCGATCAGGCAGCCGGGCTTCCTTCTCATCGCCCTGGTCTACTTCCTGCTGCAGGTCGGCTCGTACGGCCTGAACTTCTGGGGGCCGGACCTGATCAAGACCGCCACCGGCGGCACCGCGGCCTCGGTCGGCTTCCTCACCGCGATCCCCTACATCTGCGGCGCGATCAGCATGGTCGTGATCGGGCGCCTGTCCGACGCCTCCGGCGACCGGCCGAAATTCGTCGCCGGCCTCGCGGTGGCGGCGGCCATCGGCTTCTTCGCCGCCGGGCTGTTCGACAAGCAGATCGTGCCGCTGATGATCGCCCTGGCGCTGGTCGGCGCCGGCATCGTCGCCTCGATCCCGACCTTCTGGACGCTGCCGGCCAAGCTCGTCACCGGCGTCGGGGCCGCCGGCGGCATCGCGCTCATCAACACGCTCGGTCAGTTCGGCGGCATCGTCAGCCCCGTGGCGGTCGGCTGGGTGAAGGACCTGACCGGCTCGACGACGCCCGCCCTCTACGGCATCGGCATCCTCTGCCTGGTCGCGGCCGGCCTGCTGATCTTCGCATCGCCCGCCAGCCTGCGCCGCAACGACCGCAATCCCTGATCCGGCCGGTCCTCGGCGGTCCCACACCCGCCGAGATCTCGCCCTGCGAGGGAGCCCGGGCGATCACGCCGATGTCGAGCCGCATCGGGTCGCGCAGCGTCACGTGCGGCGCTCAGGCGATGCGCAGGTTGCGGATCGGCCGCTCGGGTGCCAGCGCCAGGGCAGCCTTGGCGATGCCGCGGGCATCGAGGCCGTAGTGCCGGTAGAGATCGGCGACGGTGCCGGTCTGGCCGAAGCGCTCGACGCCGAGCGCCCGGGTGCGGTGACCCTGCACGGCACCGAGCCAGCCGAGCGTCGCCGGGTGGCCGTCGATCACCGTGACGAGCCCGCAATGCGGCGGCAGGCCGGCGAGCAGGGCCTCGACGTGGCTCCGCGCCGTCCGGTCGCCGCCCTCGCGGGCGCGCTGCGCCGCCGTCCAGCCGGCATGGAGCCGATCGGCGGAGGTGACGGCGAGCAGGCCGATGTCGCGCCGGTCCTCGGCCATCAGGCCCACCGCCTCGATCGCCTCGGGCGCGACGGCGCCGGTATAGGCGACCACGATCTCCGCGTTCGGGCCGGGCTCGCGCAGCCAATAGCCGCCGGCGACGATTGCGTCGGACAGGGCCGGCGTCATCGTGCGCTGCGGCTGCGCGATGCTGCGGGTCGAGAGCCGGAAGTAGACCGAGCCGCCCTCCGGCCCCTCGAGCTGCACATGGTCGAGGGCGTGCGCCATCAGCACCGACAGCTCGTCGACGAAGGCCGGCTCGAAGCTCGACAACCCGTCCTGCGCCATCCCGATCAGCGGCGTGCCGATCGACTGGTGGGCGCCCCCTTCCGGCGCCAAGGTCACGCCCGACGGCGTCGCCGCGAGGATGAAGCGGGCATCCTGGTAGCAGGCGTAGTTCAGGGCATCCAGGCCGCGGCTGATGAACGGATCGTAGAGCGTGCCGATCGGGATCAGCCGCTCGCCGAACAGCTTGTGCGACAGGCCCAGGCCCGAGAGCAGCAGGAACAGGTTCATCTCGGCGATGCCGAGCTCGATGTGCTGGCCCTTGGCCGAGAAGTCCCAGGTGAAGGTCGAGGGGATGCGCTCGGCCTTGAACAGGTCGCGCAGTTCCTCCCGGGCGAACAGGCCGCGCCGGTTCACCCAGCCGCCGAGGTTCGTCGAGACGGTGACGTCGGGCGAGGTGGTGACGATGCGCGCCGCGATCGGCGCGTCGGAGCGCGCCAGCTCGTTGAGGATCAGCCCGAATCCCGCTTGCGTCGACTGCGTCGGCTGGCGCGGGCATGGGAAGCCCGCCGGCACCGGCAGGCGCGGCGCCGTGCGGAGCCGCGGCCCCTCGGCGAAGAACGGCGCCGCGTCGATGAAGCGGCGCAGCTCGGCGTCCGGCAGCGCCAGCCCCTCGAACGGCTCCCACTCGCGCCCCTCGCGCACGCCCATGCTCTCGCGGAGCAGCGCGGTCTGGGCCGGGGTGAGCAGCCCGGAATGGTTGTCCTTGTGGCCGGCGAGCGGCAGCCCGAAGCCCTTGACCGTGTAGGCGATGAACACGGTCGGGCGATCGTTGTCGGCCGCCTCGAAGGCCCGGATCAGGTTGGTGAGGTCATGCCCGCCGAGGTTGCCCATCAGCGCGGCCAGGGCGGCGTCCGAACGGCGGTCGATCAGTGCCAGCGCGTCGGCGTCGTCGGCGAGGTCCGCTTCGAGGCGGCGGCGCCAGGCCGCGCCGCCCTGGAAGGTCAGGGCCGCGTAGAGCTGGTTCGGCGCGGTGTCGATCCAGGCGCGCAGCCGCGCCCCGCCCGGCTCGCGGAAGGCCGCGTCCATCAAAGACCCGTATTTCAGGACGATGACGTCCCAGCCGAACGAGCGGAAGATCTCCTCGAAACGCGTGTACAGACCCTCGCGGATCACCGCGTCGAGGCTCTGGCGGTTGTAGTCGATGATCCACCAGGTCCGGCGCAGGCCGTGCTTCCAGCCCTCCATCAGGGCCTCGAAGATGTTGCCCTCGTCCATCTCGGCATCGCCGACCAGCGCCACCATCCGGCATTCCGGCCGGTCGAGGCCCCAGCCGTGGGCGCGGACGTAGTCGCGCACCAGCGACCCGAACAGCGTCTGCGCGACGCCGAGGCCGACGGAGCCGGTCGAGAAGTCGACGTCGTCGGTGTCCTTGGTCCGCGACGGGTAGGATTGCGCGCCGCCGAAGCCGCGGAAGGTCTCCAGCTTCGCGCGGGTCTGGTTGCCGGCGAGATACTGGATCGCGTGGAAGATCGGGCTGGCATGGGGTTTGACCGCGACGCGGTCCTCCGGACGCAGCACCGCGAAGTAGAGCGCCGTCAGGATCGTCGCGAGGGAGGCCGACGAGGCCTGGTGGCCGCCGACCTTCATGCCGTCCGGGTTCGGGCGGAGGTGATTGGCGTTGTGGATCATCCAGGTGGAGAGCCACAGGGCCTTGCGCTCCAGTTCGGTCAGGCAAGGCAGGCGCGGGTCGCTGTGCATCGGTTCGGCCTCTCGGAGATGGACTGAGGATGCCACCACGAACGCGGCAGGAATTGCCAATCTCGGCGTGCCGAGCGCAAATCTTGGCAGGATCCGCTAATCCAGCCGACCTTGAAGGTGCGTTCATGCAGGATCGACGAATCGATGCGATCGACCGGAAGATCCTGGCCGAGCTGCAGCGCGACGGGCGGGTGACGATCCAGGATCTCGCCGGCCGGGTCGGCCTTTCGGCCTCCCCGTGCCTGCGCCGCATCCGGATGCTGGAGGAGGCCGGCATCCTCAAGGGTTACGTGGCGCTGGTCGATCAGGCCAAGGTCGGCCTGCCGATCAGCGTGTTCGCCTCGGTGAAGCTCGAGCGCCAGCGCGAGGAGGAACTCGACCGCTTCGCCGAGGCCGTGGCGCGCTGGCCGGAGGTGGTCGAGTGCTACCTGATGACCGGGCGGCACGACTATCTGGTGCGCGTCGTCGTCCCGGATCTCGCCGCCTACGAGTGCTTCCTGAAGGACAAGCTCACCCGCCTCGACGGGGTCGGTTCCATCGAGTCGAGCTTCGCCCTGGGCCAGGTGAAGTACACCAACGTGCTTCCGGTCTGACCGCGCGCGGCCGGCGTGGGAGCGAAGGGCTCGGTCGCCGGACCGTCGTCGATCGGACCGGCTTCCCCATGGACCGACCGGGCGGCCTTGCGCCGGGGCGGTTCGGAAGGCCTGTTGCGACCGCCATGGTCCGACAGAACGTCATTACCAATCCATCCAGCGGCGCCCGCCCGTGCCGGATGTGGGGGGCTGAAGCAATCGTCACCCCGTCGGCCAGCGCCGCGGGCGGCGTGGCGCCGTCGCCCTCGACAGGATCGGCTCGGCCGAAGCGACGGAGGGCAACCGCATCGCCCGGATCCGGCAATCTCGGTATTCGAGCAGAATCGGGACCCGTCGAATGCGGACCATCTTCGCGTGAAACGACACCATCGAGGCCTTTCAGGCCGCGCGGACGGCATCTTGCGGGACACCGGCGATCTTCGCGGTGTTCCCGATGGACGTATTCGCTTGGGCCGAAACGGATACATCATCGGCGCCAACCCTAATCCTTTTGCGCGCGCGAACGCGTTCGGCGATGCCCCGTCCCTCCGTGGTCGCGCTGAGGAACGGTCGGCGGATGACCCCTGAGCCGTGGCCGCGCGCGATGGCCCGCGACGGCGCGTGACAGTGCCGAGGAACCTGCAGGTGAATTTTTGAATATTCCGCAGTTGTATACGGCCAATAATTGATTGAATTCGCAGCAACTCGATCGCTCTGCTGTCATCCCGACATCTCCCCAAATCATGAAGCCTGATATCCGCCTCCGAGCGATTTTGGGCTAGTCAATAATATAGGCGTTCTGTGAGTTGAATAGAAAAAATACTGCCGCCATGCTTCTCGCGTCGGGGATCAATTCTCACGACCGGCGATCAAGGCGAATTCAGTAATCCTGAGGTCTCACCATGACAGTGCGAGCGCTGGAAACCATCGCAGCGAACTATCTGCCCCTCACGAAGCCGGATGCGCCGCGCCTGAGCGATCACGTCAGCGAGCTCCAAGAGATCGAGAGATCCTGTTGGTTGAGCAATTATGGGCCGACCAATACGCGACTCGAAGCGGCGATGATCGAGAACGTCTTCGGCGGCGTCGGTTCGTGCCTCACCGTCTGCAATGCGACGAGCGGTTTGATGCTGGCGTTGAAGCTGGCCGCCGAACGGTCCGGGCCGACCGCGCGCTACGTCATCATGCCGGCCTTCACGTTCGCAGCGACGGCCCATGCGGCGCTGTGGGCAGGCCTCACGCCGCTGCTGATCGACGTCGATCCGTCGGATTGGTGCGCCTGCCGGATCGCCGAGGACGAGGCCTTGAGGGCCCATGCTGGAGAGGTCGTCGCGATCATGCCGTACGCGACCTTCGGGGCGTGCATCGATCTCGCGCGCTACGATCGCCTGGCGCAGGAACACGATGTTTCGATCGTGATCGACGCCGCCGCCTCGCTCGGATGCCTCGACCAGCTCGGTCGAGCCTTCGGCACCGGCTCCCCGCACATGATCGTCTATTCGATGCACGGCACCAAGCCGTTCGGCGTCGGCGAGGGCGGACTGATCTACAGCACCGATGCCGAGACGATCGCGCTCCTGCGGAGCATGGCGAATTTCGGCTTCGACAGCGAGCGCTCGGCCGTGCTGCCGGGGATGAACGCCAAGATGTCGGAGGTCGCCGCGCTCGGCGCCCTCGTCCGGCTCGGCGATTTCGAGGAACGCGCTCGGCACAGGCAGATCCTCAGCACCGCGTATCGCGAGGCGTTGCGCGACTTCTCGATGCAGCAGGCGCCGGGCGAGCGCATCGTCTATCAGTTCATGCCCGTGCTGCTCCCGGTCGGATCGGCCGCGAGCAGGGACGCGATCCGTGCGGACATGGCACGGATGGGCGTCGGCACGGGGAGTTACTTCAGCCCCCATGTCGGGCAGCAGCCCTACTTCCAGCAGCGGTGCGTCTTCGGCGCGCTTCCCGTGGCCGATGCGCTCAGCGCGCACGTCGTCTCACTCCCGCTCTCGGATTTCCTCACCGTCGCGGATGTCGGCCGGATCTGCGAGGCGTTTCGCACGGCCTGCGGCGCCCAGGCTCGGGAGCAGGTGGCGTGATGGCCCGGCGTGCGCCGAAGGCGCCGTTCCGCACCACCATCGTCGGCGGCGGCCCGGCCGCGCTCGCGCCCCTCGTCGCGGCCTCGCGAGACGGGCGCCTCGACGAGATCCTCGCCGGCGGCGTCGCCGTCATCGAGGCCGGGCCGATCCTCGGAGCCGGACGCCTGGGGCGCTACGCGATCTGGTCCGACAGCACGGCCGAAACCTTCCTCACCGCGGTCACCGATCACGCCGACCCGCGGCTCGGCCAGCTGGTCGACCATCCCCTGTGCCGGGAGTTGCGGGGCTACGGAAAGGGTTCGATCCCGCTGGAGAAGGCCGGGGCCCTGATGGTCCTGATCGGCGAGGTCCTCCACAAGGCGATCCTGGATGCCGGAGGGCTGGTCCTAGTCGATCACGAGGCGACGAGCGCCCACCGCGACGCGGACGGGCTGTGGCACACGAAAACCTGCAGCAGGACGATGGGCACGACCTTCGAGGTCGTGTCGGACACGCTGCTCCTCGCCACCGGCGGCGCACAGGATCCGGCGCGGCTGCTCGAGGAGCCGGTCGCGGGCCGGCCGCTCCTGCCGGCATTCGCCGGCAAGATCCTGCAATCCGACGATGTCCTGCGACAGGGCGGCACGGAGCGCCTCGCTCGCTTCCTGCTGGGCCGCACCGAGCCGCGCATCGCGATCGTCGGCGGCAGCACGAGCGCGGTCGCGACGGCGGTGCTGCTCCTGAGAACCCTGCCCGAGGAGACGAAGCGGCCCGGCAGCATCCAGATCCTGCATCGGCGCCCGCTGCGGATCTTCTATCCGTCCTCCGAGGCGGCTCTGGCCGACGGCTATACGGAGTTCGAGCCTCGCGACATCTGCCCGGTGAGCGGCTTCGTCTTCCGGTTCGCCGGATTCCGGACCGAATCCCGTGACCTGATCATGAACGTCAGACGCATCGGCGGGCGGCCGGGGGACCCGCGTGTCGTTCCGATGCTCATCGACGGCGCGGATCCGGCCCCCGCGCATCGCCTTCTCGAGGAGGCCGACGTCATCGTCGCGGCGCTGGGCTATCGACCGAGGCTGCTGCCCCTGTTCGATTCGAGCGGTGCACCGATCCGCCTGACGGGAAACACGTCCCCCCGTCCCGCCGTGGATGGTGCCTGTCGGGTTCTCGACGCGAAGGGCCGGCCGGTCGCCGGCGTGTTCGGGATCGGTCTCGCCGCCGGCTTCAGGCCGACCGGTGCCCTCGGTGGCGAACCGAGCTTCGTCGGTCAGGCAAACGGGCTGTGGCTCTGGCAGACGGCCGTCGGCTCGATGCTGCTGGACAATCTGCTGACCGCCGCGCGCGAAGACGTCGCGCCCCCATCGCCGTTCGCGCTCGACCTTCACGTGCTGGAGCAGGCGGCGGGGATCGGTGCGGCGCCCGACCTGAGACCGGCCGCCGCGGCGCGGTGAGGCCTGGATCGCTTCGGGCACGTCCCGGCGGAGCTTCGGATGTTTCGGATCGTGATCGCGTCCCCGGCGGGGCGCCGTCGAGCAGGAGGAGTGGGTCGCCATGAAGGGCATCGTCCTCGCCGGAGGGTCCGGGACCCGGCTTCACCCGGCGACGCTGGCCATCAACAAGCAGCTGCTCCCGATCTACGACAAGCCGATGATCTACTATCCGATCTCGGTGCTGATGCTGGCGGGCATCCGCGAGATCCTGATCATCTCCGCGCCCGAGCACCTCGGCAGCTATCAGCAGCTGCTCGGCACCGGCGAGCAGTTCGGCCTGCGCTTCTCCTATGCGGTGCAGCCCAAGCCCGAGGGGCTGGCCCAGGCCTTCATCATCGGGCGCGACTTCGTCGGAACCGACCCGGTCGCCCTGGTGCTGGGCGACAACCTGTTCTTCGGGGCCGGCCTCAAGAACCTGCTCGTCCGCGCGGCGATGCGCGAGCGCGGGGCGACCGTCTTCGCCTATCACGTCGACGGCCCCGAAGCCTACGGCGTCGTCACCCTCGACGGGCGCGGCCGGCCGCAAAAGCTCGTCGAGAAGCCGATCCGGCCCGAGAGCCACTGGGCCGTGACCGGGCTCTATCTCTACGACAACCGGGTGCTCGACATCGCAGCGGCGACGAGGCCTTCGGCCCGGGGCGAGCTGGAGATCACCAGCGTGAACCAGGTCTACCTGGAACGCGGCGACCTGCACGTGGAGCTGCTGCGGCGCGGCTATGCCTGGCTCGACACCGGCACGCACGACAGCCTTCTCGAAGCCGGCGAGTTCGTGCGGACGCTGCAACGGCGGCAGGGGCTTCAGGTCGCCTGCCTCGAGGAGATCGCCTATCGGCAGCGTTTCATCAGCCACGAGCAACTCGTCGCCCGCGGCGAGCTCTTCGCGAAGACCCCTTACGGCCAGAACCTGCTCCGCTTGGCGCGCGACAAGCAGCCGGCCAAGCCGATCCATCTCATGGTGAAGGCCCCGGGCCAGATCCTCCCGCGCGAACCGGCGCCCCATCACCGCGACATCCGCGTCGCGTGAGCAGCATCGCGCGCATGGAGCCCCGCGCGCGATCGCCGATGCCGTTCTTCAGCAAGCCCTGCAGATCGGATCGGTCTCATCGTCAGCGAGGCTGCCGAAACCCTTCCGATCCGGATCGAGTCGCCATGACCTACCACGTGTCTCCGAGCGTGCTGTCCCTGACGAAGCACGGCGATCGCAAGAGCCCGGTCCGCCCGGTGATCCTGTGCGGCGGCTCCGGCACGCGGCTGTGGCCGGCCTCGCGCGAGAGCATGCCGAAGCAGTTCTCGCGGCTGGTGAACCCGGATACCTCGACGTTCCAGGCCGCCGCGTTGCGCGTGGCCGATACGCCGGTCTTCGGCCGGCCGATCGTCCTGACCTACGCGGATGCCCGCTTCATCGTCACCGAGCAGCTGGCACAATGCGGCGTCGCCGCCGACATCCTGCTCGAGCCGGAACGACGGGACTCGGCGGCCGCCGTCGCGGTCGCGGCCGTGCACGCGGCCCGCACGGACCCGCAGGCGGTCGTGCTCATCCTCGCCGCCGACCACGTCATCGGCGACACCGAGGGCTTCCGGCAGGCCGTGGCCGAAGCCGCCGAAGGCGCGCGACGGGGCATGATCATGACGCTCGGCATCGAGCCGACGCGCCCGGCGCGCGATTACGGCTACATCCGGCCCGGTGCGGGCCTGGAGGAGCTTCCCGGCCTGCACATCGTCGAGCGCTTCGTCGAGAAGCCGGACCTGGCCGGTGCCGAGCGTCTGATCGCGGAAGGCGCGCTCTGGAATGCCGGATACTTCCTGTTCCGGGCCGACACCATGATCGCCGAGCTGGAGGCGCACGCGCCCGCGGTGATCGGCGCCGCCCGGGCGGCCGTGGACGCGGCCACCACCGATCTCGACTTCGTCCGCCTCGACGCCGCCGCCTTCGCCGAGGCTCCGAAGATCCCAATCGACTACGCGGTGATGGAGCGCACGACGCGCGCCGGCGTGCTGCCGGTGTCGTTCCCGTGGTCGGACGTCGGCACCTGGGACGCGGTCTGGCAGGTGCTCGACCGCGATGAGCAGGGCAACGCCGTGCGGGGCCGGGTCGAGCTCGTCGGTACCTCGAACAGCCTGGTGCACAGCGAGGGCGAGGGGCTGACCACGGTGGTCGGCCTTGACGACGTGGTGGTGGTGGCGACCCCCGACGCGGTGCTGGTTGCCTCGAAGTCGCAGTCGGGCCGGGTCAAGGAACTGGTCGCCGGCCTGCGCAAGAAGGCCCACCCGGAGGCCGACGCGCACCGGCGGATGTACCGGCCCTGGGGCTGGTACCAGCGCATCGACATCGGCGAGCGCTTCCAGGTCAAGCGCATCATGGTGAAGGTCGGCGGACGGCTCTCGCTGCAGAAGCATTTCCACCGCGCCGAGCACTGGGTGGTCGTCAAGGGCACGGCCGAGGTCACGCTGAACGAGCAGATCATCCGCGTGCATGAGAACGAAGGGGTCTACCTGCCGATCGGCGCGCTGCACCGCCTGACCAACCCCGGCAAGATCCCGCTCGAGCTGATCGAGGTCCAGGTCGGCTCCTATACCGGCGAGGACGACATCATCCGCGTCGAGGATGTCTACGGGCGGTAGCGATATCGCCGCGCGTCTCGGCTGCGTGACGCCGCCAGCGGAGCGGCGACGACCGCACCACGCTCGCGATCAGGCTGCGAGACCGTGCCACCCCTTCCGACCGCCCGTGTCGAACCACGCCGCATCACAGGCAACGAGCACGGTCTTCTCCCCAAAAGAGCTACACGCTATTTGCCCACTGGAGCGATCAGCTTGTTCCAAATAGACCAATACCCGCCCTGTCGTCCGACGATATTTACGGACATCATTCTTTCACTTGTCGTCTTCGACGCCGTCGACGCGGCGTTGGCCTGGGTAACCTCACGAGAGGAGTCGGTACGATGCGCGTCGCCGTCATTGGATCAGGATATGTCGGTCTCGTCTCGGGCGCATGTTTCGCGGATTTCGGACACACCGTCGTCTGCGTCGATCGCGACGCCGACAAGATCTCCGCTCTGAGACGCGCCGTCCTGCCGATCTACGAGCCGCATCTGGACGGCATGGTCGCCAGCAATCTCGCGGACGAGCGCCTGAGCTTCTCGACGGATCTCGCGACGGCGGTGGCATCGGCCGAGGTGGTCTTCATCGCGGTCGGAACGCCGGCGCGCGCCAGGGACGGCCAAGCCGATCTGAGTTTCGTCTTCGATGCCGTCCGGGAAGTCGCCGTGGCGCTGAGCGGCTACGCCGTCATCGTGGTGAAGTCGACCGTGCCGGTCGGGACCGGCGACGAGGTCGAGCGCATCGTCCGGGAGCTGCGGCCGCAGCTCGATTTCGCCGTCGTCTCGAATCCGGAGTTCCTGCGGGAGGGGGCGGCGATCAACGATTTCAAGCGGCCGGACCGTATCGTCGTCGGCGCCGAAGACGAGCGCGCGCGGGCGGTGATGGAGGAGCTCTACCGGCCGCTGTTCCTCAACAAGGCTCCGATCCTGTTCATGGGCCGGCGCAGCTCGGAGATGACGAAGTACGCGGCCAATGCCTTCCTCGCCACGAAGATCGCCTTCATCAACGAGGTCGCGGACCTCTGCGAGCAGGCCGGCGCGGATGTCCAGGACGTCGCGCACGGCATCGGCCTCGACAAGAGGATCGGCGCCAAGTTCCTGCATGCCGGGCCCGGCTTCGGCGGCTCCTGCTTCCCAAAGGACACCCAGGCGATGATCGCCATGGCGCAGGCGCACGGGGCGCCCATGCGCATCGTCGAGACCGCGGCCGCCTCGAACGATCATCGCAAGCGCATCATCGCCCGAAAGGTCATCGCGGCCTGCGGCGGCGTGCGCGGGCGGACGATCGCGATCCTGGGGCTGACCTTCAAGCCGAATACCGACGACATGCGCGAATCGCCGGCGATCTCGATCATCACGGCGCTGCAGGATGCCGGCGCGCGGATCCGTGCCTACGATCCCGAAGGAATGGATCAGGCCCGCGCGATGATCGCCAACGTCTCGTACTGCCTCGACGCGTACGATTGCGTGGTCGATGCGGATGCCGTCGTGATCGTCACCGAATGGGACGTGTTCCGTGCGCTCGATCTCGATCGCCTCCGCGGCGCGATGGCCCGGCCCATCCTCGTCGACCTGCGGAACGTCTACGGCCCCGAGCGGGTCGAGAAGGCGGGCTTCCGCTACGTCGGCGTCGGGAAGGGCGATGCCGACGCCGGCAAGCCGGATCGCGTGGTCCCGCTGGCGCTTGCGGGGTGATGGCACGGCCCTGGTCGCGCGTCACGCGACCGGAGCGTCTCACGTCCGGTCGTTCCTCGTCGTGACCGAGCGGGCAACCATCCCTTCCGCTGTTCCGGCGCCTCGCGACAAGCCCGATCGTTCTTCCGAAATAACGGATCGGAGGCTGTGCGAACGGCGCAGCTGCGCGGCCGTCAGTGCGATGGCCCGCTCGCGTTCTCGTCCGGAGCCGCTGCGCTGCGCACCATCGTCATGGCCTCGTTCCGTCGCCGCAGCTCGGTCGGCGACAGGCCGGTCCAGCGCCGAAACGCGACGACGACCGCGCTCGCCTCGCGATAACCCAGCAGCCACGCGATCTCCGTGATCGGCAAACCCTTGATCCGGATGTAGTAGTTGGCGAGCTCGGCCCGCAGCTCGTCCAGGACCCCGCTGAAGGTCTTGCCCTCCTCGCGAAGCCGGCGCGACAGCGTGCGGGTGCTCATCCCGAGGTCGCGCCCGATGTCGGCCATGGTCGCCGTCCGGTTCGAGAGCCGCGGCGCCATCGCCTTCTTGACGTCGGACCAGAGGAACTTCGGCTCCGCCTGCGCCGCCTCGGCCGCATGCTCGAACTGACGCACGAGCGACCCGTGGAGGTAGGGGTCGAAGCTCGGCAGGCGCGCATTCGCGATGTCGACCGCGAACGCGATCCGGTTCTCCGATGCGCCGAAGTCGACCGGAGCGGCGAACGAGGTCTCGGTGTCTTCGGCGGTCTCGGGATGGACGTGGACGAAGCTCACGCCGAGCGGCGTCGCCGGCGTGAACGACGTCACCAGTCGATAGAGCGAGAGCATCAGGAATTCCGAAAGATGCCGGCTGGGGGCCAAGCCGACGTCGAGGGGGCGCACGGCCACCGTGAGGGCGACGTCGGATTGGCGATACGAGGCGTCGAGCCCGGCATCCTGCGTGCGCACGTAGCGCTCGAAGCAGCTCAGCGCCTCGCCGACCGTTTCCGACGACGCCATCAGGTAGAAGAACAGGCCCAACCGGCGCAGCTCGTAATCCTGGGCGATGTGCAGGCCGAGCGACCGGTCCTGGAGCACGTCGGCCGCGGTATCGAGGAAGACGCCCTGCTTCTCGGCCGCGTCGCCCCGCACCGGCATGTCCGCATCCGCGCCGACGAGGCCGGCCTGACGAAGCAGCGGATCGGGCTCCAACCCGGCCAGGACGAGCCGTTCGACCGCGAGCGCGACGGCCGTGCTGCTCAGGGACGGATCTTGTGGCAGGGCTGCGCCGAGGTCCGTCATGCGACCGCTTCACGGATCGGGTTCACGAGGGAAACGAGAGCGGATGCGGCCACGGCATAGCCCATGGCCGGGATCGCTCGAGATCGCCGAGGCGCGACGTCGCAAATATCTGGCGCGAAAAGACAAGACAGCGAGTCCATGGCGGGCGTATCCAATGGTCAAGCCGGCTACATAGAGCGTCCGCGCAACCGCGAACGCAATACGTTTTCTCTCAGTATTGAGAGAAACTTAGACGTCGCTCGGCCTGCACGTCAACGAGAACCCTCAGCTGATCGGGAGCGCAATGGTGGCGTCACAGACCTTTGGGATTACTTCTACCAGCATGCCTGCAGGCGCCATCGTGGTGCCGGTCGGCGTGGACATCCAATCCGTCGTCGACTCCGCGCCCGCGGGATCGACCTTCTGGATCGAGGCCGGCGAGCATCGCATGCAGTCGGTCACGCCCAAGGACAACGACCACTTCATCGGTCAGGAAGGTGCGATTCTCAACGGTTCGCACCAGATCACGGATTTCACCAAGGAAGGCGCGAATTGGGTCGCGAGCGACCAGACCCAGGAGGGCATGCGTCTTTCGACCGACAAGGGCATTCCCGGTGCCGAGCGTGCGGGCTATCCCGAGACGTTCTTCATCGACGACAAACCGCTCTCGCCCGTCGATTCGCTCGGCAAGGTCGCGCCGGGCAAGTTCTACTTCGACTACGCCGCCGACAAGATCTACTTCCAGGACGATCCCGCCGGCCACAAGGTCGAGGCCGGCGTGAGCCCGTTCGCCTTCGCGGGCGGAGCCAAGGGCGTGACCGTTGAGAACCTGGTCATCGAGAAGTACGACCCGCCGGTGCAGCACGCGGCCGTGGGATGGGACCCGTCGGCCCAGGGATGGGTGGTCCAGAACAACGAGATCCGGCTGAACTACGCCCTCGGTGCCTACGTTGGAACGGACGGCAAGATCGTCGGCAACAACATCCACGACAACGGCCAGATGGGTCTCGGCGCGAATGGCACCGACATTCTCGTCCAAGGCAACGAGATCGGCCACAACGGATATTTCGCCGGCATCGATCCCGGCTTCGAGGGCGGCGGCAGCAAGTTCGCCCAGACGACCAACCTTCAGGTCTTGGGCAATTATGCCCACGACAACAACGGCTACGGCCTTTGGACCGATATCGACAACATCCACACGCTCTACGATGGCAATACCGTCGTCAACAATCTCGCCGGCGGCATCAGCCACGAGATCAGCTACGACGCCACGATCCGCAACAACGTCGTGACGGGGAACGGCAGCCCGACGGCGCCCTGGCTGTGGGACGGTCAGATCCAGATCCAGAACTCGAAGAACGTCGAGGTCTACGGCAACCATGTCGACGCGACGACCGGCGGCAACGGAATCACCTTGATTCAGCAGGACCGCGGATCGGGCGCGTACGGCCCGCACACGACCACCGGCAACGCGGTCCATGACAACGTGATCGTCGACAGCACGCCGGGCGCCGGCGTCTCCGGCTCGGTCGCCGACTTCGACGAGGCCGGATTGCGCAACGGCGGAAACAGCTTCGCCAACAACGCGTACCACTACGCCGACCCCTCGGGGCAGCACTTCTCCTGGGTGAACACCGGCTACGATTTCAGCGGCTTCCAAACGACCGCCGGCGAGGATGCCGGTGCGACGATCTCGACGCAGATCCCGGTGGCGCAGACCGTGCCCGTCGGGTTCACGCCCGCCCCCGAGACGCCGGCACCAAGCGAGCCGGGATCCCAGACGCCTCCCGTCGCGGCCGACCCCGCGCTGCCCGCGACCACCGCCCCGGCGGCACCGGAGCATGCGGAATCCGTCGATCCGGCCTCGACGCCCGTCGTCTCCACCCCCGTCGCGACGGAGCCAGCGTCGCCAGCGACCGCGCAGCCGGCGGCTCCCGAGCAGACCGGCTCCACGGCTCCGGCGCCCGTGACCGCGCAGCCCGGCGCGGGGACCGGCGATGGGACGCCCCCCGTCCCGGAGGCCCCGGACGAAACATCCGCGACGCGGAGTGCGCCGCACACCGACCAGCACGACCCCGGTCGTGGCTTGGCGCACTGCCATGGGGGCACGGAGGCACGGGGCGGCGGCGCGACGCTGACGAGCCCCGTCTCGGCATCCAGCGACGCGCACCCGTCCTGGGCCGATCTGCTGGCCGACCATGGCGTCGACCCGTCCGTCGCCAGCGCCATCTCGGCTCGCCTGGACGGCCATGTCGATTGGCAGGCCGTGGCCGGCAACGCGCTGCAGCACTACGCCGGACTGGCCGAGCAGCACTGGGCGAATCACGCCGGGGCCGAGACCGCGACGCCGATCGACCACTTCCACCACGCCTCTGCGGGCGGCCATTGGGGCTGACGCCGTCGAGACGAACACGACGGGGGGCCGGTCATCGGATCGGCCCTCCCCGGCGACGCGCGCTGCATTTCCAGCGACCAAACGCCTGACCGCCCTCTCGCTCCGCTCGGGCAGAGGGGCATGGCGACGGGCGGCGCACAGCGCACCCGGCATCAGGATCGCTCCGATCCGCGGGGCGATGGCGGCTGGCGCCGCCGGTCCCGCATACCCGAAATCCTCCTCCATCGACTGCAAGGACGGTGATGTGGTGTTCGTGAAACCGCAGCCTGCACATCCCCGCGCGGCGTCCCGGCTGCCGGCCGGGGGCTCCGAGATCGCCTCCGCGATCGTCGTTGCCCGCCGCGCCCTGGTCGGGCTCGCCGTGATCAGCGGCCTCGTGAACATCCTGTGCCTGACCGGATCGTTCTTCATGCTCGAGGTCTACGATCGGGTGATTCCGAGCCGCAGCATCGCGACGCTGGTGGGTCTGTGCCTGCTGGCGCTGACCCTATTCGTGTTCCAGGGGGCCTTGGAGGTGTTGCGCGCGCGTGCGCTGGTTCGCGTCGGCGCCATGCTGGACGAGTCGCTCGGCGTCCGCGTCTTCGAGACCACCATCCGGGCTCCGCTGGTCGGGCGCATGCCCGACGACGGGCTGCTGCCGGTGCGCGATCTCGATGCCCTGCGCAGCTTCCTCAGCGGCCCGGCGCCGGGGGCATTGTTCGACCTCCCCTGGATGCCGCTCTACCTCCTGATCTGCTTCCTGTTCCATCCGCTGATCGGCCTCGCCGCCCTGTCGGGAGCCGGCGTGCTGGTGGCCCTGACCATCGTCACGGACCGCCTGACCCGGCGGCCGATGCAACGGGCGACGGAACACGCGGCCAGCCGCGGCAGCCTGGCCCAAGCCGGGCAGCGCAACGCCGAAGTGCTCGCCGCCATGGGCATGCGCGACACCTTCATCCGTCGCTGGTCCGGCGCCAACCGGTGCTTCCTCGACGCGCAGCAGGTCGTCGCCGACATCGCCACCGGCCTCGGCTCCGCATCCAAGGTCTTCCGGCTCGCGCTCCAATCCGGCGTCCTGGCGCTCGGCGCCTGCCTCGTCATCTCGGGCGAAGCCTCCTCGGGCATCATCATCGCGAGCTCGATCCTGGTTTCGCGGGCGCTGGCGCCGGCGGAACTGGCGATCGCGAACTGGCGCAGCTTCGTCGCGGCCCGGCAGAGCTGGCGCCGGCTCGACGTGCTCCTGACCGCTTTGCCCGCGATGCCGACGCCGCTGCAGCTGCCGGCGCCGCACCGGACCTTGAGCCTGCAGGCTGTCAGCGTCGCGCCCCCTCAGATCCAGCGGCTGGTCCTGTCCGACATCAGCCTCGACCTGGAGGCGGGCACCTCGCTCGGCATCGTCGGGCCGAGCGCGTCCGGCAAGTCGTCGCTGGCGAGGGCGATCGTCGGCGTCTGGTCGCCGGTCAGGGGCAGCGTCCGCATCGATGGCGCCTCCCTCGACCAGTGGTCGAATTCGGCGCTCGGGCGCCACATCGGCTACCTGCCGCAGGAGGTCGAGCTCTTCGAGGGGACCATCGCCGAGAACATCGCCCGGTTCGACCCGAACGCGTCGGCGGACGCCGTGATCGAAGCGGCGCAGGCCGCCGGCTTCCACGACACCATCGTGCAGATGCCGGGCGGCTACGACGGCCCGATCGGCGAGCGCGGCGTCCGCCTGTCGGCGGGCCAGCGCCAGAGGGTCGGCCTGGCGCGGGCGCTCTACGGCAACCCGTTCCTCGTCGTGCTCGATGAGCCCAATGCCAATCTCGACGTGGCCGGCGAGACCGCGCTCGCGGCTGCATTGCACGGGGTTCGCGCGCGCGGCGGCATCTCGATCGTCGTCGCGCACCGTCCCAACGTGCTGGTGACCGTCGATCTCATTCTCGCTCTCGCGGACGGGCGCATCGCCGAGTTCGGTCCACGCGACGAGGTTCTTGGCCGGCTCCTTCGCCCGACCGCCGTCCCGACGACCGCTCCGCCGGCGAAGGTGCCCGCCCGGGCTGACGCGCCGAGGCCGGCCTTCGCCGCCGCACAGCAACGGTTCCGCGCATGATTCGGACTGTCCCGGCCAGGGTCCGCTTGCTCGAGCCGCGCCTTCGCCTCGCGCTGTCCCGTGCGCGCGCCGGCATCGGGACGGCGGCCGGACGCCTGCGCGCCCTGGCCGAGGTTTTCGTCCCGGCACCGGGCGTCCATGGAAGCCCGAGCTACGATTCGCTGCTGCGTCAGCTGCGAGCCGCCGCGATCCTGTCCGGGATACTCGTGTTCGGCATCGGTGGTTGGGCCTGCCTGACGTCGTTCTCGGGCGCTGTGATCGCGCCCGGGCAGGTCGTCGTCGAATCGGAGGTGAAGAAGGTCCAGCACCCGGTGGGCGGGGTCGTCGGCGCATTGAACGTCCGCGAGGGCGATCGCGTGCGATCCGGGCAGGTGCTGGTGCGCCTCGACGACACCCAGATCCGGGCCAACCTCGACATCGTCGTCAAGTCGCTCGACGAGACGACAGCGCGCCGTGCGCGCGACGAGGCGGAACAGCGCGGCGCCGACGCGCTGACCTTCCCGGCCGAGTTCCTCGAGCGCGCGAAGACCGACCCGACGGTGGCGAACCTGATCGCCGGAGAAACCGCCTTCTTCACCATCCGGCGCGCGACCCGCGGCGGCCAGAAAGCACAGCTCAACGAGCGGGTCGCCCAGCTCAACCACGAGATCACCGGCCTGAACGACCAGTCGCGGGCGAAGGAGGGTGAGATCGCGCTGATCCAGAACGAGCTTCAGGGATTGCGCGAGCTTCGTCAGAAGAACCTGATCCCCGTCTCGCGGGTGACGGCGCTGGAGCGCGAGGCGACCCGCCTCGACGGCGAGCGCGGCCAGCTCCTGGCGGCGATCGCGCAGGCGAAGGGCAAGATCAGCGAGACGGAGCTGCAGATCCTCCAGATCGACCAGGACATGCGCGCCGAGGTCGCAAAGGAACTCGCCGATATCCGTGCCAAGACCTCCGAGTACGTGGAAAAGCGTGTCGTCGCCGAGGACGCGCTGCGTCACATCGATCTGCGCGCGCCGCAGGACGGCATCGTCCACCAGATGAGCGTGCACACCATCGGCGGCCTCGTCACGCCGAGCGAGCCGGCGATGCTGATCGTGCCGCAAGCCGACGCGCTCGCCGTCGACGTGAAGATCCGCCCGGAGGACATCGACCACGTCCATGTCGGGCAGCAGACCGTGCTCCGATTCACCGCCTTCGACCAGCGCACCACCCCCGAGATCAACGGCGTCGTCGACCGGCTTTCGCCCGATGTGACGAAGGACGCCAAGTCGGGCATGAACGTTTACACCGCCCGGATCGCGATCGGCGAAGAGGAGAGCAGGCGGCTCGGGAAGGCGAAGCTGCGCCCGGGCATGCCGGTCGAGAGCTTCATCAAGACGACGGAGCGCACCGTCATTTCCTTCCTGACGAAACCGCTCGCGGATCAGGTCGCCAAGGCTTGGCGCGAGAACTGAGCGCGTCCGGCCTAGGCTACGCGGATAGACCCATCGGCGGGCAGAAGAACCGGCGCGACCTGGCCGTGGCTGCCATTCGCCGCCCCTTCGAGATCGGAGGGCTCGCAGTCGGCGAGATGGTTGAGGGCCCAGATGGCGGCCTGGGTCCTGTTCTGAACGTGGGTCTTGCGGAGAATGGCCTTGACGTGAACCTTGACCGTGGCTTCGGCGATGTCGAGGTTTTGTGCGATGATCTTGTTGGACTCGCCCTGGACGAGGCATCGGAGAATGGCGAGTTCCCGAGAAGACAGATTGCAGTAGCGCGGCGCCTGCTCCGGCTTGCCGGGCTGATCGCCGTCCGGAAGAGGCGCATGTGCGGGCGTCGCCTCTCGACACTCGCCGGAACAGGCCGCGGACAGGGCGGCCGCGGGAAGCACGCGCTCTCCCAGCATCACCAGCTCGAGCGATCTGACGAAGGCGTCGGCGCCGATCGACCGCAACAGGACGCCGTCGGCGCCGGATTTCAGCAGGTCGACGCTCGCATCCGAATGATCGCCCTGGATCAGGCACACGATACGGCAATCCGGATACCGGGCCTTCAGCGCGCCGATGGTCGCGGTCGAGGGCGCGTCCACTCCCTCCATCGCCAGGATGGCCAGGCGCGGCGCCTTGTGCCCGGTCGAGGATGCCAGCAGAGCGGTGAGCGTGTCGGTCTTGGCGACGACCTGCAATCGCGTTCGAGCCAGGATGTGTTCCATCCCCTCTCGAAACAGGCTGTTCGGCTCGACCAGGGCCGTCTCGACGATCTCGTCCGTCCGACGGCGATTCACCGGCCGCGGCACGGAGGACCGCGCGCTTTTACGCTTCTCTACAGCCATGAGAGCCTGCCTAAGACAGTTTTGACATGTGACCGTCGAATATAATTAAATCGGTCCTCTTCCATATGTCTCAAAAGGCCAGCTTGGTCCTCCCAAAGTACTATGCGCCATGCAGCGCAGACGGCGGCATCCGGATGCCGATGTCGATCCGTGTGCGATCCCGAGCACGTCCTGTGCCGAGCGTTCGATCCTGCGAATCAAGGGGGTTCGTAACTGTTGTCGAAACACTAGTTGGGGCGCCCGGGGCGACCATCATAAGTTACATTTCCGCCGCAAACGTTGCGCCCGATGCTTGGCCCTCGCTCTTCGGGGCATGCAAAAACTGCGACAACTGTTTTCTCATCCGCGATGTAGAGCCCTAATCGGATCGTGGTGGCTCCATTTTAGAATTGACTTATCCTCCAGGATTTCCATTCTCTTGCTTTATAGATGCCCGGTCTTTCAAATTCGCGAGGCGATGATGTCCGAAGGGCTACGACTCAGCCGAATCAGAGCGCCAGCAGCTGCGTCGGCGCAGCGCAGGCTCAAGATCACCGACCAGCATCCAAGCCGGTCGATAGCGACGCTGATCATCGGACCGTCTGGATTTTACAGCGAAGGACTGCGTAGCATTCTCGAAGATCATCAATATCGGAACATCATTCAATTACCACATCTCGATTGCTCGAATCATCTGCAGGATACCAGCCCGAAGCTTATCATCTTCACGGATGCAGCGCACGGCACCGAGCTGTCGGAGATCGTTTCGGCGTTGCGGTCCAGAAATTCAGCGGCGCGTATCGTCGTGCTCGTGGATGAGAACGATCCCGATCGCTATGCGGACGCGATGAGCATCCCGGCGCACGCCTTCCTGAGCGCCGGCATCAGCCCTTCCGCGTTGATCACGGCACTGGATGTCGTCTTCGGCGACGGTGGCGTCCTGTCGATCAACTTCGCCAAGTACTTGGCGTCGCGTCGCACGCCGTACGAGCCCAAGCCCCTGAAGGCGGCGCCGACGGAACAGCGCCTGTTCCTGTCCGGCAGGGAAGCGGACATTCTCAGATGCCTCACGGACGGCATCTCCAACAAGCACATCGCCCGGCAGTTCGGCATCGCGGAGTCGACGGTGAAGATTCACGTGAAGAGCATTCTGCGCAAGATCAACGTGCAGAACCGGACCCAGGCGGCGATCTGGGCCCTGGGCCACGCTTCCCGCCCCGAACAGGCCGAACGGGTCGGTGCCAAGCCCGACCCGTCGCTCGCCGACGCTCACTGAGAGAGAAAGGCGCCCGCTTCAGCGGGCACCCGACCCGGCGATCATCGCCGGCACCGTGGCGAGCAGGATGTAGAAGTCGAGCCAGATCGACCAGTTGCGGATGTAGAACGTATCCTGGCTCTGCTGCACGGCCAGGTCGCCGTCACTGCGCGACGATACCTGCCAGAGCCCCGTGAGGCCCGGCGGGACGCTGCGCCGCAAAGCCTGGAAGCGGCGATCGAAACCGTCGGTGTGGTACGAAGGAAACGGCCGCGGCCCGACGAGGCTGAGCTCGCCCCGTATGACGTTCCAGAATTGCGGCAGCTCGTCGAGGCTCGCCCGCCGAATGAAGTGGCCGATCCAGGGCAGGATCCTCGGATCGTGCCTCAGCTTGAAGAACCGCAGCCACTCCCTCTCGGCCTGCGGGTCGGCAGCGAGATGGTCCTTCAGTCGCTGCTCGGCATCGACGTACATGCTGCGAAGCTTGAGCACGCCGATCGGCCTGCCGTTTCGTCCGACCCGCTGCTGCACGTAGAAGGCGGGCCCCGGATCGGCCCACTTGATCAGCAGCGCGAGGAGAGCGACGACCGGTGCGATCAGAACGATGAGCGGCCAGGTCAGGACGAGATCCGCCAAGCGCTTCAGGCCGAGATTGCGCGGCCTGTAGAGATCCCGGCGGATCTCGAACCCGAAGGTGCTGCCGAGCAGCCTGGTCTGCATCCACAGGCTCTGAAGATCCTGCGATTGCTGGGCCACGACGACCCGCGGGAACGGCAGCGGGCCGGTCTGCGCCATGTCGCTCGCCGCGAAATCGGCGGAGGAGCAGAAGATCGCGACCTCGACGGACGATCGGTTCTGCACCTCCTCGATCGCGCCCAGGATCGGCAGGAGGGCGACGGCCTGCCCAGCCTGCGTCGCGTCGGTTCTCCGGGCGCCATCGACGAGGAAGCCGATCGGGTTGAAGCCGAGCTCCGGCTGCGCCAGCAGCGTCGTTGCCAAGCCGGTAGCGCACGCGTCGGTGCCGACGATCACGGTCCGCGCCCCCCAAACCCCCTTCCGGATCAGGAAGCCTCGGACGGCGACCTCCGCGTAGAAGCCCAGGGTGACCAGGAGCAGCGTCGTCACGGTCAGGCTCATCGCGGACCCTGCGGTGAGGCCGTATCCGCTCAGGAAGACCAGGGAACTCAGAGCCAGCGCGAGCACGCTGTAGGTCCGCAGGCGAAGGCGCTCGGCAGGGCTCGGGCCGTACCCGCCGTAGAGCCCCGACAGGGCGAAGATCGCGCAGGCGAGAATCGGGAGAACGATCACGTCCGAGATGCCGGCGGCATCGGCGAAGATGCTCTGCCGTGTCAGAAGCATGCCGCCGGCCACGGCCATGGCCGCCGCCGCAGCGTCCGCGGACACGAGAGCGAGCGCCACGCCGAGGCAGCGCGCCAGCGCGTCGGTCCTGCGCAGAGGTCGGCCGCTTCCCCGCAGCGTGACGAGGGGCGAGGCGGCGGCGGATTTGAGGTCGGACGTCGGGAGTGTCGTGGCCATTGAGCGCGATCTCGGTCTCGGAGAGGGGATCGACGGCAGCGCGACGAACCGGGCGGCTCGCCCGGTCCACGGCGCATGCCGATGCGGCGTGGCCGCGTGGGCATCGGGATCGATGCCCACGCGCGTTCCTCGCTACTCGGCGGCGACCGCCGGGATCGGGGCCTGCAGGCTGCTCTGAGCTTCGAGCTCGCCGGAGATCCAGCGGTAGGTCGGGACGAGCCCCTCCGCGAGGAGGATGCGAGGCTCCCAGCCGAGGACCTCCCGGAGCAGGCTGTTGTCGCTGTTGCGGCCGCGCACGCCCTGCGGGCGCGACGTGTCGTGACGCTTGGACAGCCGCTTCCCGGCGATCGACGAGACGAGATCGACGAGCCCGTCGACCGAGATCAGCTCGTCGGTTCCGAGATTGAGGGGCTTGTCGTAACCGGATCCCATGATCCGGTAGATGCCCTCGACACAATCGTCGACATGCATGAACGACCGGGTCTGGAGGCCGTCGCCCCAGATTTCGATCTCGCCGCCGTCCTGGCTGAGCGCCACCTTGCGGCAGATCGCGGCCGGCGCCTTCTCGCGTCCGCCGTCATAGGTGCCGAGCGGTCCGTAGACGTTGTGGAAGCGGACCACGCGCGTCGCGAAACCATAATCCTCGGTGAAATATTGGCACATCTTCTCCATGTACAGCTTCTCGAGCCCGTAGCCCTCCTCGGGATCGGCAGGAAACGCGTCGGCTTCCTTCAGCGGGGTCACATCGGGCTGAAGCTGCAGGTACTGCGGGTAGATGCAGGCCGAAGACGAGAACAGGAATCTTTCGACGCCGAAGTCACGAGCGGCGTCGATCATGCCGACGTTGATCTTGGTGTTGTTCAGCGTGATGCCCGCGTGGGACGAGGTGATGTAGCCGATGCCGCCCATGTCGGCGGCGAGGTGGTAGACGTCGTGGATGCCCTTGACCGCGGCTCGGCAGGCGTCGGGATCCCGCAAGTCGCGGACCTCGAATTCGTCGGCCTGCGACGTCTCGTATTCGGGCATCTTGATGTCGACGCCGCGAACCCAATAGCCCTTCGCTTTCAAGAACGTCACCAGATGTTGCCCGATGAATCCTCCGGCCCCGGTCACAAGCACGCGTCGGCTCGACATTGTCTTTTCTCCCAGCGAATGCAACGCCGAAGAGTATGTTTAACGATACGTTAATATCCATCTCTAACAGGTATTACTCCCTCTCGCCGTCCTGGATTGCTGGTACGGCAAGCGAAGATGCACACCGCGTTGCTTGGCTTGGTATGGACGGTTTTCATGATTCATCGGGTCCGCGCGTCGCCGGACGACACCCGCGTGCGGCGACATCATCGCAGCATGGCTGCGGGCATGGTTCGGAAGTCCGAGGTGGACCAGGGCGCAGTAGCCAGGAGGGCTAGTACGAAGCGAACGCTTCTTGCTGCTTGGACGCTGCGATACAGTATCGGCAGGGAGTGTCGATCGCTCCCGTCGCGTGTCGCCGCTGCTCCGTCCGTGCTCGAGGTCCCAGCATGAACGGACGCGTTCCTGCCTGTCGATCATCATCGTCGTTCGAAGACATCACGACGCCGACCTCGGTTCGAGCCGCCCCGGACCTCGGTCGCGGGGGTCGTGACGCGGCATCGTGCCAGACCGTTCGACGGAGACGTCGAGCCGATAGGACGCCGGTCACCGCGTCCCGCACGGGTTCCAGCCATGCCGCCAGCATCCGATCCGTCCGCCTCCGCCGTCGGCGATACCTCAGCACTTCACACCGGGCTTTCGAGGCAGACATGGCGATCGAGGATCGAGACGACCTGGATCAGAGCGCGCTCGACCGGTGCCGGATATCCTCTGATCGATCAGGCGATCGTCAGCTTGGGGACCTTCGTCCTCAACATCATGCTCGCGCGCCATCTTCCACCATCGGAGTATGGGCACGTTTCGATCCTGTTCGGCGTGCTGTTCCTGTTGCAGGTCGTGAACACGACGCTGGTCTTCTATCCGATGACCGTCAGATGCAGCGTCGCGCTCCCGGACAAGAGCAGGGCGCTGATCCATACGAGCTTGTTGATCCTCGTACCGCTCAGCATCCCGCTCTGCATCGGCCTCGCGGTCGTGAACCTCGCCAACGGACGTGCGGACCTGGCCCTGGCCGCCATCGCCTACTTCCTGTGCTGGCAGTTCCAGGAGTATTGCCGCCGCGCCCTGTTCGCCGAATTGCGGTTTCGAGACGCCATCCTCGGTGACGCGATCAGCTACCTCGGCCAAACCTCGGTGGTCGTATCGCTGTTCTGGTACGTCGAATCCCTGTCCATGTCCGCGATCTTCTGGGTGATGGCGCTAACGTCGGCCGTCGCGGCTTGCGTTCAGGCGCGCCAAGCGCGGTTGACCATGCCGAATGCAGCGGGGCTCGCCGGGACCTGGCAGGATTTCTGGCACATCGGGCGGTATTCGCTCACCAGCAACGTGCTCGGCATCACGCGCTTTCAGATCTTGAGCTGGACGCTCGCCCTCGCCTACGGTGCCGGCTCGACGGCGTCGTATCAGGCGGCGCTCAACGTCCTGAACGTCGCAAACCCGGTCCTGTTCGCGCTGCTCAACCTGATCCCGCAACTCGCGGCGCGGGCGCACCTGTCCGGGAGATCCAGCGCCTGGAACGCGGCACGCAACTGCGCCCTCCTGGGTGCGCCCGTCATCTTCGCCTTGTACTGCAGCGCACTGATCGAGCCGCGGCTCATCCTGTCGGCGTTCTACGGTGCCGGCTCACCCTATCTCGACCTCACCGGCCCTGTGAGGGTGCTCGTCCTCGCGTTCATGGCGGGTTACGCGACCGAGGCGGTGTGCTCGTTCCTGCACGGGATCGATGCCCCGCGAACCGCTGTCGTGATCAACGGCATCGGCGTGGCGATATCGATCGTCGTCGGCCTCCCGCTGATCATCCTCTACGGCGTGATGGGTGCGGCCGCGGCGACGCTGATCTCGGCAATCGCGCGCCTGGTCGCCAGCCACATGATCCTGAAGAGGATGCTCGTCGAGGACCGTGTCGGACAGGTCATCTGACGAGACACGGGCCCCTGCCGAAGCCGGCCGAGCCGCCCCATGCGCGGTCGCGAGCTTGACGCTTGCCGCGACCGGCACCGTGTCCGGCGCTCCTTGGCAACCCCGCCGCTCGCCGACGCGGTGTTGCATTGGTGCCGGCGGGGGACGCCCTTCCCGGCGGGACGCCTTCTCTCGTCCGCAGGCACCGCAGCAAGCGAGGATCGGCGCTTCCTATCCGTCGGCAAGGGTCAGACGGGGAGACGCTTCAGCTCAACGCCGTCCTCGTCGCGGATCACCAGCTCCCAGGTCTCGCTGGAAGGCGGCATCTCACCGCTCGCCCGCATCTCCTCGATCCCAGCCTCCGCCTGCTCGATCGCCTGATCGAGGCTGTCGGCTTCCACGCCGGCTTCGTCCCGGATCGCGATGTGGCTGCTCTCAAGATCGAAGCGAAAGCGTTGCGGCAAACCGACCTCCCGAGTTTCAAATTTTTTGGCCCCAGGCTCGTTACCGAGTCGTAAACAGCCGACTTTGCCGCGTTGCGCATCAGGACGGCTTAACCATGTCGCCATCCGCATTTTCACAAGCGCGCATCCGACAGCGGCCTACGTATTTTGATGAAATTTTTGCCCGCAAGTTGGCGTATCTATTGTTGCCTGCGCCGAACGGCTTAGGCCGTAGTCGTCGCGACCTGTCTCCATATGAGGACGTGAAAATCGTGCCCACTGAAGCCGCACCGCAGGATGGGCCTCGGTCAGAGGCCGACGACATCAGATGCAGACAGGTTCGAGAGCACGTTCGGGCCGTGCTTCGCAGGCTCGTTGAGTATCGCATTCGAACGGACCCGACCAAATAGGGAGAGACGGCTTCCGCGCGCGCCGGAGGCATGAATTCTGATTTGCCGAACGCGATGAGCTAGACAGATGACCACTCTGGTACGACGCGCAATACTTACCGCAGAACGCGGAAGCGATGGAGTTGGGCTTTGGGAGTACCGCTCGACCTGATCGACGGGCTTTCCCGGGCCGATCGAGAAGACCGGCCATGGCTCGCGGACCGGGGTACTCTGCCGAGGCGACGCGTCGACCTCGTCCGCGACGCAGGCGGGAAAGCACGGGTGGCCCTCACCGGGACGTGGGCGCCCGGCGCGACTCAGCGCGATCGGAAGGGGCTTCACATCGCCGATCGCGAGCGTGATCCGCTCGCGAACTCCTCCGGTCCCGACGTGACCCGGCAAACCTGAAGCGAGATCGCGCCCGGCGTGACAGTCGCGGTGACGCTCGACATCCCTCCCCGCCTCGAGCTTCGGCCTTTCGCATAGAGCGACCGCATGGCTCGAGCCCGAACAGCGGAACGCCGGAGGACGGCTCACACCGCGCTGTCCTGCACGCGCGAGGAGGTCGGTTTCCGTGATGGGGCAATGGCGGAAGCGTCGCCACACCGTCCGTCCGCATGCGTCGCCGAGCCACCCTTCGCCTTCGCCCGAGCTCATCCTCCGACCAGCCGAACCAAGCGGCTCCGTGCCATCCGCTCGCCCCGCCTTCGCCGCGCGACCAAGAATGAGTTTTCAGCTTCCGAGTCTGTCGGGAACATCGATCGCGAAGACGGAACCGCTGATTTGCCGATGCAACCCACGTCGAACATCCATGGGCGCCGAGCGTTGACAAGAAAATCTCAGGCGAAGGACCATCCACGATGGATGCAAGCAACATGAGACGCGCCCTATCGATCCTTTGCCTGACGCCGCTGTTCGGATCCGCGGTGAGCGCACAGCCGATTGATCAGCCTGTCGCGCGGCCCGCCCCGATCTACGCCTCGGCAGGCTGGCCGGAGCCGGGCATCATCGACCTGCGACCGCTGCAGCGTCCGTGCTGGAACGGCAGCCGATGGTACGGTCCCTACGGCTACATCTGCTATCGGACACGGACGACACGGCAGGGATTCCCTGTCGATGTCGCCCGAAACGGATACTGACGTTTCGGGCCGGAATCGGTTCCGGCCGCCCTCGTCTTCCTCGAGAGCGTGGTCGGTGGCCTCACCAACCGAACGGCGGGGGGGTCGGCCCGCGATAGGCTTGCGCCGGAAGGTCCGTCGACAGGGCGTCGCGTCGACTGGGGGGCGGTTGCGTCGCCGGGGCGCTCGAGGATGGCCGTGCCGGCCCAGGATCGGTGAGGTAGCGCGGCTGATCGAGCGCCTCGGATCCGGCAGCGCCCGGCCTCGGCACCACCGGGCGACCGGAATCGACAGCATAGTCCGCGGTGCGCCGATCCGGCGGGATGCTCACGAGGGTCCGGCTGCCATTGACGGTGACGAGCGGGCGGGCGACCGCGGGCGGCGTCATCGTGGCGACGGGGTCCGGCGTGCTGGAAACCTGCATCTTCTCCGGCGCCCGTGCTGGGCGTGCGCGTCGCGGCGCCCGGGCGATCCGTTCGGGAAGAGCCGCGCCCAGGCGCAGGCGGGACAAGTCGCGGATCAGGGATTCGGACGAGCCGCGGCTGCAATGATGGACCCTGAGCGACGCGGAGATGCGGCCCGGCATCTCCGACGTGTCGCCCAATCCGATGCCGTGCAGATCCTCGATCCACTGCCACGCGAACGCGCAGCGCCCGTTCAGCGCCACGCCCACCGGGCCATAGGCGTTGCGCGCCGGCTCACGCGACACGCGGTACGGCCCGTCGGGCAGCTGGGCGAGTTCGGCGGCGATTCCGAGCCGCGTCGGCTTGGCCATGCCGGAAATGCCCGAGCCGGCGGTCCCCAAGCTCAGGTCGGCCCGGCTGCTGCCATCGCGGCCGAAGACGATCTTCTGATGCAGGGCGCCACGGCGGCGGGACTCGTCGACGAGAACGGCCGACCCGGCATCGGGGAGCGACACGAGCGGCACGCGCTGGGGCGATCCTTCGCCGGAGGCGTAGGCCGTCGCGACGAACGCGACCCGCCCGCGCGCCTCCTGCGCGGTGTTGCAGGCCGCCAGAAGACCGGTCAACAGCAGGATGCTGCCGGAGCGGCGCAGAGCCCGGCCGACACCGGGGAATGAGAACGGGATCATCGGTCCAGTCCCGTGCTGCGCGAATCGGTGCGAGATCTGTCGGACGCGGTGTCGAAGGGACCGAACCGATCGCCGTCGTGCGCCTCGGCGGTGCGGGATGGGTCCCCCTGCGTCAGGTTCGGGGCATCCGCATGGGCCAGCGTGCCGGCGGGCGGCAGCGGCAGCGCAGCCTGCGATGTCGGACGGTCCATGCCGTTCCAGGCCGGCAGCAGGGTGAAGCCGTAGCGTTCGTAGGGCATCGCCGGGACACCGGGCACGCGACGAGCAATCAAAGGTTGTAGCGCCTTGGCGTCGCGCAGAAAGTCCGCTTCGCGGCCACGTTCGGACGGCTCGGGGAAGCGGAACGGATTCTCGGCGGCGACCGGCAAAGGAAACTCGCCGCGCCGCACGGGCAACGCCCGGCCGAGGACCGCCGCCGGGACCGGCTTGGGGACGCGAACCTGAGCGGCGGCGGCTGCCCGCGCGGCCGGCGGGTCGCGGACGGGGTCGCAGGGTCCCGATGCCTGGGCGTCGGGCGCCGGCAAGACCAGATCCACCACCGTCGGGAACAGGCCATCGTAGCGGTTCACCACCTCGAGGAACTCGCGGGTCTTCTTCAGGCGGCTCAGGGTGAGCGCGTAGCCCAGAACGGCGGCTTCCTGGGGCTTCCATGCGCTCGCACGCTGGAACCAGTCCGCGGCGGCCTCGAACTGGCAGGCGTTGTAGGCGTACCAGCCCAACGCCTGCGCACCCTCGCCGGAGGTCGTCATCAGAACGAGCTTGGCGAAGCGGTCGAGGCGCGCGGGATCGACGGCCGCGACCGGTGGCCTTGTCAGCCGGCGTCCCATCATGTCGAGGTAGAGCGCCGCGTTGGTCACGGACGGGCCACGCCACGCATAGGCGACTTCCTCGGCTTCGCGCTCCTGCCCCAGCTCGCGAAGCGAGAGGGCGAGGCCGGTCGCGATCCGCGCATCGCCCCCGCGGGCGATGGCGGCCTTGAACCAGTCGAGCGCCTCGCGGAACTGGCGGCGGTGATAGGCATACCATCCGAGCAGGCTGAGCTCGGCGGGGTCCGCCGCCTTGCGCACGGCGTCGCTCAGCGCAGCGAGGTCCGCCGGTTCGATCTTCCCGGCCGGCTCCTCGTGCAGCACGGCCGCGATCCGTGCCCGCGTGACGTCGGGGCGAATCGCCTGGAACTCGCTGCTCCCGTCGGCGGCGGAATGGCCCATGGCGAGCAGCGGCTCGACCTGTGCCATCGGCAGGTTGGCCATCGCCTTCTGGATGGTGGCGAGCCGCAGGGCGGTGTCGGTTTGACCAGTCAGGATGGTGCGGTAGGCGTTGACGGCCTGCGCCGTGTAGCCGGTGCGCGCGTAGGCCTCGGCGACGGTCCAGGCGATGTCGATGTCGAGGTTGCGCAGGGTGTCCGGTGCGGCGTCAACCCGGGCGCGGATCCGGTCCCAATCACCCTTCGCCTCAGCGGCCTTGACCTCGCTGCGCAGGGTCCCGCGGTTGAGCTTGCGCGCGAGGTCGTCCGAGGGACGCCATTCGGGATCCGCCGCCTGCCGCGCGGCGATCGCCGCGCGCACCTCGTTGACCCGTCCCGCGGTGAAGAGGTCCCAGAGCGGAGCCTCCTCCGGGGGGCTCGGCTTCAGCGTGTCGAGGTCGGTCGGCACGGTCCAGTTGGGATAGCGCCGCCGCAGGCGGGCGATCTCGGTCTGCACCCGCTCGTTCTGGCGCTGCGCGGCGTAGTAGCGAAGCCCACTCTCGTCGACGATCTCCGACGAGGGTGCGCTGGTCGCGCCGAGGATCACCGGCGCGCGCCGGTCGTCGCGCAGGACGGTGCTCGCCGCGTCCGGCGCGCCCTGTGCCCGCGCCTGGGTCGCCGTTCCCGCCACATCGAGGCTCAGGCCCGCCAGCAGCGACAGGGCTGCGCCGCCTCGTCTCAACGCCCGAGACATGAGCGATACCTCGTGTTGGCGGCGGCGAGCGCCAGGAGATGGAGGGTGGCGGGATAGTAGTTCTCGGAGACGGCCGGCTCGGCGAAGCTCGGCGGCAGCGCGGCACCGGTCCCGGCGCAGGCGGCCAGGGCGGCCACGGCCGCGTAGCCGGGCTCCTGAAGCTGGCCCACCGTCTGGTCGCTGTTGATGTCGAGGATCGGCATGCCCGCGGAACCGGACGCGGACCAAAGCTTCACGAAGGGTTCGTAGGCCTTTCGGTCTTCGTATCCCGCCATCGCGAGATAGAGCGGCACACGGACCGCGTTGTAGGAGAAGGTCGCTGGAAAGCCCTCCGCCGGCTTCGGCACGCCGCCGCGCATCGCGATCCATTCGGTCGGCAGCCTCGACGTGCCGAAGCGGGCGCGCGTCATCAGGTCGAGCCCGGCGGTATTCAGGCGTGCCCAATCGAACTCCGGCGCGAGCGCGGCGAGCCGCGGAAAGGCCGGGAACACCCAGTACGACAGGTTCACGACCGGGCCGTCCGCCCGGTCCTCGGCCGAGAAGCCGGCGATGGCCGGCAGGAGCAGGGGCCCGCCTTCCGCCTTGAACAGGACGGTGCGCCGCGCGACGTCGACGGCGATGCGGCGGCCCGCGAGGCGGTACCCCTCGTCCGACCAGGCCTCGGCGGCCTCGGCCAGGGCCCAGGCGACGAGGATGTCGCCATCGGTGGCATCGTTGACGTCGGCCACGCCCGGCCGCTTGTCCGGCTCCCAGCGCCAGGCGAGCAACGCGTCGGGACGGACCATCAGGTTGGCTCGGGTCCAGCCCCAGATGCGCTGGAAGGCGTCGCGGTCTCCCGCCGCGACGGCCAGCAGCATGCCGTAGCCCTGGCCCTCGCTGTGACTGATGCGGCCGTTGCCGGTATCGACCACGCGGCCCTCGGGCGTGACGAAGCGGCTCCGGTAGCTGCGCCAGGCACCGATATCGCCGATCGCGTTGAACATCGTCGGCGGTCCAGCCGGGCGGGACGATGCCTCACCGACGCCGTCCGGCGGCGCGGGCGCCTGCGCCGCCGCCGGCAGCGCGAGGAGAGGAACCAGGAGAAGGGCGGCGAGGCGCCGGCGCAAGGGGCTCATCGGTCGGACTCCCGGTCGTCCCCGTCGGCGTCCCGCCGCGCGTCGGGGATCGGCTGGCTCCTGCGGCCGACTCCGCGGAGCATCGCCTGCGTGCTGAGGCCGAGAAGGACGGCCGCCGCGAGCAGGGTGAGGACGAAGGTGTTGGGATTGGTCGAGAACCACCCCGCCAGCACGAGGCGCGTGTTCTCGAAGGTCCGCGGAACGGTCTCCACGATCTGGCCCTGGCGCGCGGCGAAGGTGGTCAGGGCGCCGTCGTTGACGTCGAGGGCGGCGACGCGTCCCTCGAGCTGGTCCCACACGACAGGAGCGCTCAGGCAGATGGCGGAGGCTTGAAGGGCGGCACCGTTGGGTGCGGTGAAGACGGTGATCGCCGTGTCCGGATCGTGGCCCGCCATGCCCTGGCCGACGACGAGGGATGCTCCGACGCCGATCGTCACCGGATCCTCGCGCACCTGATCCGTGAGCCACCCCGTCGCCGCGGCCATGGTCTCGGTTGCCGCGCTGCCGAGCCTGCCCGTCGCGTTCGACAGCATGTCGCCGACGGAGTCGCGGTTGCGCACCGCGGTGCTCCAGGACGAGACGAGATCGCGGGTCTCGCCGTCGCTGTCCGCGTCCCGGGCGCGGCGCGGCATCACGAGAGCGGTCCGCGAGGCGGGCGCCGGCAGGGCGCAGGCCGGCGGCACGTCGTTGCGGAGACGGTCGAGGCTGAGGCCCGGGGTCGCATCGGGCTGGGCGGGCGACGGCAGCGCCGTCGCCCGCGTCTCCCAGATCCGCCGGATCTGCTCGGGGTCGAGCCCGACCGCGCGCAGCACCTCCGGATCGAGGGCGCGGGCCGGCGCCACGACCACCGTCGGCGCCCTGCGCAGAAGCGCGTTCTCGTTTCCGATCTCGAAGTCGATGGGGCGACCTGCGGCGAGCGCGAGACGGACCGCGATGGTGGCGGCGGCCGACATCGATTCGCGGTCCGGCGTCGGCACCACCAGCCGCGGCCGTTGGGCGGTCCGAAGATAGGGCAATCCACCGCTGGCTGTCGCCGCGAGTTCCGGCAGGCGCAGCGCGCGCGCGAGGGGGGGAAGCGTCAACGTCGTGTCGTTGAGGAACAGGAAGCGCTTCGCCTCGACCCCGCTGTCCTCGCAGGTCCGGTCGGCCCGCGACGGCAGCCGCGCCGTGATCTCGATACGGTTCCGGCCGGGTCGCCAGCGGCCGAGCGGCAGCGGCATCGCCAGGCTGCGGAAGACCTCGCCCTCGGCGCGGGGGAGCGTGTCGCTCGCGACGTTGCGCCCGTTGACGTCGACGATGACCTGCGCGCCGGTCTCGAGGCCGGCCGCATAGCCGCCCGCCATCGACAGGATGGCCTTGCCGTAGTCGGCCGGGATGAAGTCGACGGGGAGGGTCACGTCGAAGCCCGTCCGGAACAATCGCCCGGAGAACTCGCGATTCTGCACGCCGAAGCGGGACAGGGGCACCGTGGTGGCGCCGCCGAGCTCCAAGCCGCGGGTGAGCGCGAGCTGGCGCAGGCCCTGCGAGCTCCCTTCGGCGACACGCGAGGCGGAGGCGGTGAGCACCCCAACGGCGGATTCGATCTCGGCGGCTCCGCTGCCGGGCACGATCAGGGTCGCGGCCCGCTCCGCGTTGGCCGGGAGGAAGACGAGCGCCTGCCCCGTCGCGGCCTGGGCCGCATCGATGCCGGGCAGATCCCGCAATTCGTCGGCCGAGCCGATGACCAGGTTGAGGCCCGCAGGCCCCTGGAGCGGTGCCCCGAACTCGACGGAGACGTGGGCGTAGCGGCCCGCGAGCGCGACGCGCTGCACCAGGGCGATGATCTTCTCGAAGGTCGAGAACCCCGGCTTGCTCCGAAGCACCACGCGCAGCGGCACGAGGCCGCGCGCATCCGGTGCCACCGCGGGCAGGTCGCGCAGGGACCGTACGGTTTCGACACCCGCCGGCATCACGAGACCGGTCCAGGACGGGTCGATTTGGGTCCACAACTCATAGGTTGCGGCCAGCGAGCAATCCACACGGTGACGCTGGACCGCCGAGATCGCGATCGCATTGTACCCGGCCTTGAGCACGCCCGCGGGGATGTCGAACTCGATCACCTTGACGGCACCGGGCGCCTTGATCGGCGTACGGCCGAGGACGACGTCGTTGACCGCCGCGGTCAGGAACGAGGCTTCCGGGACCACCGAGATGGCGGCGAGGTAGCCGACGCGAAGCCGCAGCCGCTCGCGTGCCTGCTCGGCCGTGACGTAGACCGGCCATTGCAGGGCGTCCTCCTCGCCGCTGAGCCGCAGGCTCTCGCCGGTCGCGGGAAGCGGGCGCTGGGGCAGCGATACGGCGGCCTGCGACACAGGGACCGGCGTCCCGGCCTCCGGGCCGTCCGGCGAGGGGCCCTCGGCCCGGCGCGGGGGGCGTGCCGCCTCGTCCGCTCCGGGAATCGTCAGGGCGTGCGGAGCCCCGCGACCGAGGAAGCTCTGCGCCCCGGCGCAGGGAGCCAGGAGCAGGCCGGTCGCCAGCACCATCGCGGCCCGGAGGCCGCGGAGCGAACGCGCGGCGATCGCACGGGCGGAGGGGAGATCAATCTGAGCCATGTCTCAGCCGGCGCTTGGGTGGGGCGAGTCCGAATTGCGCCGGCGGTCGCGGACGAGCGCGGCGTTCTCGGCGTCCAGCATCATCTGGAGCCAGCCCGGCGTCGCATCCTCGACCTTCGGCACCGGCTTCGCGCTCCGGACGGTGATCTCCGACGATCCGACGTTGGCGGCCGGCTCGGCGCGGGCGCCGTCGACGAGCCGGCGATGCATCGTCACCGTGCGGGGAAGCGGCACCTCGACCTGGGGCGCTGCGGCGGGGACCGGTGCCGGGTTGCCCTTGAGCAGGTACGCCGCCGCGCGCACCGGGCCGACGACTCCCCACCAGACGAACTGCAGGATCCCGGCGAGGAGGTTCTTGTGACCGCGCCGGCGCTGCTGGAACCGGGCCATCGCGTCCGCGTCGCCGTACATGAGGTCGGCGAGCACGAAGTACGCCTCGGGCGGCAGGGTCTCGAAGTCGAGCCGCCACACGGATTCCTCGCCGGCCGCCGTCATCGCCGTGAGCCGCACCGGGATCGCGGCCCGGACGGCCTCCGCGGACAGCCCGTCGCGCGGCGGGACCGAAAGCAGGCCCGCGTTGGTGTCGGTGCTCCGCTGCATCGGAACCACGGCATCCATGCGGACTTGGCAGCCGGCGCTCGAGATGCGCTCGACGGCCACGTCGACCGCCATTCCGTTGAGGGTGAGGACGGCGCGGCGGTCGACGGCCAGCGACGGGCTGGTCTCGGTCTGGCGCCGCTCGGCCGCAACGCCCAGAGCGGCACCGGCGGTGATCAGGTTGAAGCCGTTCCACAGGCCGACCACGAGCATCAGGTTGGTGACGCCCGGCTCGAACAGGTAGCGATAGCTCGCCACGCAACAGCCCGTCAGCAGGACCGCGAACACCAGGAAGAAGGGCAGCGCCAGGGGGGAGAGCTGGTCGCGGTCCAGCGTCACGTTCTTGGCCGTCACCTTGAACTGAGGCCTGCGCGGCGACAGGATGACCGCCGCCGTCGCCCGGATCAGGAACAGGCCCTGGACGTATTCGTACAGCTCCGACACGAACGGCCAGCGCACGCGGCCATAAAGATAGTTCTGCATCATCAAATTGACGAGGATGTAAGTCGCCGTATAGGCCACCGCCTCGTCCACGTTCGCTATGACGATCTTCATATCGAGGAAGATGTACAGCAGCGGCGCGATCATGAAGATTAGGCGCGGAATTGGGAAGAACCAGAACGTCATGCTCGACAGGTAGCACAGGCGCTGGATCGGCTTGAGGCCGCGCTTGAACATCGGGTTCTTCAGAAGCATGATCTGGAGCATGCCCTGGCACCAGCGCGAGCGCTGGCCGATGAAGTCCGAGAGCGTCGCCGGCTGAAGCCCGGCGATCAGCGTCTTGTCGACGTAGACGCTGGTCCAACCGCGCGAATGGAGCTCGAAGGCGGTCTCGCAATCCTCGGTGATGGTCACGCCCGAGAAGCCGCCGGCCTCCTCCAGGGCGGTCCGGCGAAGAAGCGCGGCCGAGCCGCAGAAGAACGAGCCGTTCCACTTGTCGAGGCCGCGCTGGCCGATCGCGTAGAACATCTCGTTCTCCGACGGCATGCGATCGAAGGTGGCGAGGTTCCGTTCCACCGGGTCGGGATTGAGGAAGGCGTGCGGCGTCTGCACGAGGAACAGCTTCGGATCCTCGGCGAAGTGGCCAACGGTGTCGCGCAGGAAGGAGCGGAACGGCACGTGGTCGGCATCGAGCACCACCACGACCTCGCCGCCGGAATTCTGGAGACCGTTGTTGAGGTTGCCCGCTTTCGCGTGCAGGTTGCGCCTCCGGGTCAGGTAGGAGACGCCGAGCTCCGCACAGAGCGTCTGCAGGTCCGCCCTGCGCGTGCGCGCCTCCTGCGCGGCCGCCAGATCGGAATCGGTGCATTTCTGATCGGTCCCGCCGTCGTCCAGAAGCCAGACCGTGAGCTTGCCGGCCGGGTAGTCGAGGGAGCGGGCCGCCGCCAGCGTCGTGGCGAGGATGTGCCGGTCCTCGTTGTAGCTCGGCACGAAGATGTCGACGGTCGGCAGGTCCGCATCGTCATCCGCCGGCACGAGGGCGCGCGTCAGCGGATCGGCGTTCACGATCAGGCTGACCATGAGGATGTAGAAGCAATAGACCTCGGCCAGCGCCAGCGTCACGCCCGCGGCGAAGCCGAAGGGGTCGGTCGTTGGCGGCAGCGTGCTCGACAGGCGCCAGTAGAGGTAGCGCAGCACGATGAGGCTGCCGACCGCCAGGAACACCGAACGCCCGACCTGCCCCCGCGCGAACAGCCAGAGGAGGATCATCAGACCGATCGCGCCGAGGCTCATCTCCAGCTGGATCGAGGTTCCGACCGGCTGTGCCAGCAGAAGCAGCACCACGGCAGCACTCACAAGCCAGACTGCACGCACGAGGACGGATGTCACGGGCTCGATTCCTCGAATCAAAGAATGTCGCGCATCGCGGGAGTCTCCGATGCAGGCACGGTTACTGCCGGATTGCGGCGCTCAACGGTTGTCTTTCGGCCGGAGGTTCATCAGAAGGCTGCTCGACCTTCGACGCTGGTGTAATAACCACCCTTTTGAATCCGATCATATGCGTAGCCGGCGCCAACGGAGAACTTCATTGGCCCGATGGTGAATCCGGTAAGATGAGCGCCCAATCGCCACTGGTTGAAGAACGCATCACCCAGCAGCGTCGCCTCCGGGCCGACGAAGACACCATCGGCCACGGCAAAACCCGCCCGCATGCGGACATAGTAGGCGCTGAACAGCGTCGAATAGGAGGCGTTGGCGGCGAACAGAGTGTTCGCCGTCGGATTGAGATAGAGATCGGCGGCGACCTTCGCGCCGATGCCGGTTCCGAGCACGGGATTGTTCGGATCGATGACGGACAGCGAATTGCTGCGGATGTTCACGCCGACGTAACCGGCGAGCGCGGCCTGCTGCCAGATCCATTCATAGCCCAGCATGGCGGTGCCCTCCTCCTGCTCGCCGCGCACGGTGCGGCCGGTGGAGGACGGATAGGAATACGTACCGGCCACGCCCTGCAGCCGGATGCGCGGACCGCTCTCGTTGAGCGGGGTCACGGGCGCGATCGTCGCGGTGACGACACCGAACGCCGAGCTGTTCGAGGTCACGGTGGCTGCGGAGTCGATCGCGACGATGTAGTCGTCCTGCACGGATTCCCGTTCCGCGCCGGTGTACCAGTCGGCCGCCGCGACGACGTTCGGCGTAGCCAACGTCGCAATTGCTCCGAAGACACAGAGACCAGCGCGAATCTTCGTCATGATGTCGTCCGAGGGTGCAGGCGGATCATCGCGGCGCGCCGATGTCCCGCGGCACAAAGAGCTTCATAAGGATTAAAGGATGGTTAACGCCCAATATCTAGGACCTCTAGATGTGCTTAGATTATTCAACCATTGGTTGTAGTGGCGATATATTGCTCAGATCTGCAGTCTAAATTTGCTGACTTTGTAGGCTTTCTGCGCGGATCGCGATGCTGAATTGAGGCCGGGCTGGCCAATAGAATGTCTCAGGCGATCAGGTGCAACGTTTCAGACGGGAAGCTGTCGGGAAGTCAATCTTCGAGCTGGAACACGCACAGGTAAGACCTGCCCGGAGATCCGGAGCCAAGAGGTGGCGACACCGGTCGCAATCGACTCCGTGACATCGGTGCGCTCGTCGGCGGTGACGACGCCGATAAAAGGTCGGACGCCGATCCGGACGGGCTCACGATCCAAAGCTCCGCCGGCAATACGCTATGTCGCCCCCCCCTGATCGAGAGAGGGACGATGTTTCCTTCCGGCTGGTCCGCGACAGGATGCGCGTCGCGAATCTGCGCCGGCCGGGCAGGACGCCCTGTGGCCTTTTTCCTACACTTAGGAAATCCCGTGCAACACGGCGCTTCGACGCGGCGAAGGGAACCTCGCGCCGAAGCGGAGATCAAGACCCTCCACGCGCTCGATCAATGAACGGGCGTGAAAAGGATCGATCGCCTTCATTCGGCGCGATAGATCGACGTCTTCAGGAACCGAAGACCGTGCAGCCCCCCGCAACGCGGAGCTGTGTTCGGGTCGAGAGACGGACAACTCCAGATCAGCGCAAGCGATCGGGACGTCGACTTCGAGCGAACCGGCGTCCCCGTGCCCGGTCAGGCATCACGCAGCATCGGCGCGGCGCGACGGCTTGGTCGCGCCGGCGAGGGCATCGACGAGATCCTGCGAGCTGAACGGCTTGCGCAGTGTTTGGACCGCAGCGTCGCCCCGGAGAGGGATCGCGTCGGGTGCCATCAGCACGATGGCCGTCGCCGGATGCGTGCGTGACACGACGTCGGCCAGAAAGACCCCGTCCACCGCCGGCATCGCATGCGCGCACAGCAGGACGGTGTAGGCGCGGGACACGGCGAGAGCCTCGCTCGCCTCCTCCATCGACGCCACGGGCGTCACCGCATAGCCGCGACCGATCAGGCTCTCGGCCGTCGAGGCGCGAAGGACGGCATCGGGCTCGACGAGCAGGACCTGTTCCGCCTCACGGGCGGGATCGGATGGCACAAGGCTCTCCCGTGCGATCGGGAACGTCAGGGTGATGGTGATGCCCGCGTTCACAGTCGCGACGCCGATGGCCCCACCGATCGCGTCCATCTGGCCCCGGACCGCGGCGACGCCACGATCGGCCCGGAAGCCGTCCGGGGCCGAGAATCGGGCCCGCAGGCCGATCTGGGCGTCGCCGTGATCAGACGCCTCCTCGACCGAAAGCGTCACGATCGCATCGGTCGGGAGGGAGGCGCGTGCATCCCTGGCGACGTTGAGCAGGGCGACTTCCAATTCGCGAATGCCGCATGCGAGCTTCGGCAGGGTGCCCGCCCACGGCGTCAGCACGAGCCCGGGCAAGATCGCCGCGCGGATGAAGTCGACGGTCTCGGTCACGACGCGCGCGGCGTCGCCGTTCTGCACGACCGGGCTGTCGGGTTGGACGAGCGCCAACATGCGCTTCAAGAGTGCGGAACCACGGGCGACATCGCGCCGTGCGGTCTCCATCGCGTTGTCATCCGCGAAGGCGGCATCGTTTTCGATGTCGCGCAGGTCGGCCCAGATCGCGTCGAGGGCGCCGCCGATGTCGTGCGCGATCCCCGCGACGATCGCCTGTGCCGGGAAGGCGGCCGGCGGTTCACCGACCTCCGCCAGCACGGCCCCCGGCGCGACCGATCCGGTGGACGGCGCGGGAAGGGCGATCTGGGCGATCTCACGCGTCAAGGCGTGGAGACGGACCGGTTGCCCGTTGAGCGCGACGGCGGTGAGGCGCAGGACCAGGCGGCGGCCAGCGCTGTCATCGGGACCGGCGAGAGAACGAATGACCGCCTCTCGGATGGAGCCGGGCTCCTCGCACACGGCGCGCATCGTGTTCTTGAGCAGCGCGCGGTCGTCGACCTCGATCCGCGCGAGCATCTCCTCGAGCGTACACGCCCGCTCGGCGGCATTCTCGACCGCGGCGGCCGCGCCGTCTGCCCAGGTCACCTGCCCGTTCCGCAGGTCGACCTCCCAACTCGTGAAGCCCCCGAGCAGCCTCGCCGAGCGGACGCGGTCGCGGCTGCGTGCCAGGGCTCCCCGTGACTCCCCGAGCAGGCGTTCCCGTCCCTGGCTTCGCCCGATGCAGGCGCCGACGGCATCGGCCAGGTTGGCGAGATCGGCGGTGGGCACATCACGACGGAGCAGATCCACCCGGTCCTGACGGGCCGCGTCGGCGATCCGTTGCACGTTGCGGCCGAGCCGTCCCCCGAACGCGCCGCCGATATAAGCCGCGCCGAGGGCCGCCGCGGCGAGGGCGAGGAACGTGGCGGGGCTTGCGCCCGCGGCGTCCTCGACGAGATCGCGCTGTTTGACCGAAACGATCCACCCGAGCCCGGCGCCTTCGGCGATGGCTGCGGTGGCCTCATGGGTTCGACCCACCTGCGCCAAGCCGGTCGACCGGTGAAGCGAACGCCCGCCGGCATTCATGACTTGAATGGCGGAGTCGCGTGCCGCACCCCCGAGGTTGCGGCGTAGGGCGGCGACCACCTCCTGGATCCAGTCCGGCTTGAGCTGGACCGCGAGGACGCCGATCTCCGTTGTGCCGCCGGCGCGAACGGGCGCGCCGATGATCACGTTCGGCGGGACGTCGCCGCCCGTGCGGGTGCGATCGCTCGCGTCGCCGATCACGATCCCGGATAGGCCGCGCGAAAACCAGGTCGTCCCGGACACGTCGGCGCCGGCGAGCGATCCGCTCGCGGTGACCAGCACGCGACCGCTCCTGTCGGCGACGAGGATGTCGGCATATCCCGGATGAAGAGCACGCCAGCGTCCGAGGACTTGCTGAACCGTCGTCCCGTTCCCCTCGCGCCCGAGCACCGTGTTTTCCGCAGCAAGGCCGACATCACGCCCGACCGTCGCCAATTCCTCGCTCAGCCTGTCGGAAATTAGGTTCGCCGTACGACGGACGTCTGCTTCGCTCCTGCGCGCAGTCTCCGCAGCATCTTCAGAGCCGACGAGCAGCACGCAGGCACCGCCGGCAAGCACCGCGACCACGAGGATCGCGGCCAGCAGGACCCGAAGCGAAATCGATCGTCCCATATGCATCATCTGCGCCCAAAGAGGCTTGTCGCCATCCGGTCAAGCAGATCAGCAATTCGATAGACATGGTTAAAAAACGGTTAATGATTTACCACATCTGAGAAAATAGGCCTTTTGACATAAGCTTCGATTGGCGCCCCTCTGGGTTGCAAAGTTGCGGCAGCAATCCGGTCCATCGCGGCGACGATGGCCGAATCCGTTTCCTGCCGATTTAATCCGGCAGCCCGAACGATGAGTGGATCAATTCACCCTCGGCAGGATCGCGATACCGAAATGTGAAGGCCAAGCCCATGCTGATCAGAGGATCATCGCGTGACATCGCCGGCCTCGCGTGGATGGCCAGAGGTCGACCGGCAGGCGAGATCCGAGTGACGCCGTAGGACCTGGCGAGCATTCTCAGCGCTCTCTTCATGGGATGGAATCAGGTGACTGATTGGCTCCGTCGGGGCGGCACTTCCATGGGAACCTGGCACAGAACGCGGCCTTCGCAGCGCAGCATTTCCAAACATTATCAGAGTCTTGAATAAAATCATGTCGCGCGCGCAGACGCTTGGGCTCTCACCGCGTCGCCGCAGCCTTGATCAAGCGCCGGCTCTTGTTTGATCGGACATCTCGACGACGATTGTGAAACCCTCGGACGTGGCGTCGAACCAAAAGACAAACCTCTTCGAGCCGGTGAACCAAGCTGAGAGACGTCTGCTCCCGACAATCTGCTCGGCGGCAATTTCGCGCCAGTTTCCATTCGGCTCCGAAGCGCGGACCTACAACCAAAGCGCTCCCCCAAATCGCCATTGAGCCCGCAGATGATCCGTACGACAACACCCGCAACGAGATAAGAGCTATTCCAAAAGGGCATGTGAGGAAGGCGAATTTTGTCATGCCGGATAGGACTGCAAACAATCTTGCGACGGATAGCGATCTCGCCAAAATCGATGCGGGATTACCACAGCGCTTGCATGCTCTCGACGCGGTTCGTGGCCTTGCAGCCGCCATCGTGCTCAATCATCACTGCCTTACGATCATTCCCGCTTACAGCGACTATTTCTACTCCGACTGGACAATGGAAGCGAGATCCGTCACGGAATATATCCTGTTCTATACCCCGGCGAGGATTTTTTGGTCGGGCTATGAAGCGGTCACGCTCTTCTATGTCCTGAGTGGCCTGGTGCTGGCTTTGCCTTGGATCGAAGGACACCCTCCGCAGTATCGCGCATTCTTGGTCAAGCGCATCTCCCGGATTTATCTTCCGTATGTTGCGATCATTTCGATTGCGGCCGTTGCAGTCTATTTTCTTCAACCGATTTTTTATATTTCCGGGGGCAGCAATTGGATCAATACCGAAACGTGGTCGGCACCTGTTACGATCGAAAACCTCGTGCAGCATGCACTGATGCTGGGGCAGACGAACTTCCGCCTCAACGGAGCTGTTCATTCCCTTGTTTGGGAAATGCGTGTCTCGCTCCTGTTTCCTCTGCTTATGATACCCATGATCTCATGGAAATGGAGAGCATCATTAATTCTTATCCTGGGATGCTTTCTCATCGTAGCAGCAATACACGTCCTCCTCAGATCCGTGCCTGAGGCTTCATTGACAGGAACCATTTTGTGGGAACTCCAACATACTGCCTATTACACGATATTTTTTGTCATCGGCGCCTCGATGGCCCTCGATCTGGATAGATTCCGGCGGTTCTTCGAGACGACCTCAAAATACCACTCTGGCGAGTTCGTGATGTGTGCCGGCCTGTTGATGGTTCAAACTCATTGGTCGCAGACACACGCCTTTCACAATATTGGCGTCGCAACCGGATCGGTTTTCGTCATATCCGCAGCACTCGCGCCAGGTCGGATCGAACGCTTTTTATTGGCTCCGCCGCTACAATTCCTGGGAAGGATTTCATACAGCGTCTACCTCGTGCAAGTGCCAATCCTGGCGGCCGTCACGTTTTTTCTCCAAAACGTCCTTCCCCTTTGGTCCATGATAATTATTGTCTATCCCTTAGTATTGACGAGTGGCTGGGCCTTTCATGTTCTGATTGCCGAACCGTGCGCGCGGCTTGGAAAGCGCATCACGAGGCTGCAACAGCAAAATCCGCAACGTCCGATATCGATCAAACAAATTGCGTCGAGTCGCGTCCAATCATGAAGCGACGGCCGAATCGTTTTGTATCCTGCGGCATTGCTGCTGTTTCGACATCCTAGCGGTGTGAAGCGGGCGGATGCTCGCCGAATGGCGGTTCAGGGATTTTGGACGGTACGGGCAGCCGTCACGTCCGCCCGCGACTGTTCAACCGCGCGCAGCGCCGCCTTTTACGGGTGATGCCTTGCCGGGCGAAGATTCGAGCCAGCGCGCCTGTGCTGGTTGCCACGCCCTGCACGGCCCGGGCATCGCGCAGTTCGTCCAAACAGATCGCAGGATGCGCTTCGTAAGTTGCTTGGATCGGATCGGCTTGGACCTCGATGGCCTGCGAGCGCCGATCGCTGCGCTGCGCCCACGATGCGATCTGTCCCTCCTTCCGCACGCGCTTCGCCCAGCGGCTGGCACGCGACACGCTGACTTCGAAGCGGGCGGCGGAGCCATGGCAGGTCGCGCCTCCCCGTCAGGGTCGCACCAACCCGCTCGCGCAGATTGATCGACAGGGATGACGGCATCGGAAACGCTCCTCAGCCCATCAACGCCTTACCCAAAAACCCGCCGCCAACCGACGGGGCGTAGATCTCAGCTCCAGCTGGCAACGACAAATAAAACCGATTGTCGATGGGCATATTTCTATATCTTAAGGTCGAACACGCCGTATTGTATTTCTATTCCATCTAACAGATAAATAATATCGTTGAAAGCACTGACTTGACCTTACGTACCAAATCAATAATTTCATAGATAGTTTGTTATACGGTGTTTGATTGATTATAATTTTTGAATTAGGAACGATCTCAGTCTATTGGAGATTTGTAATAAAAATCAACTGTGCTGGTCGGAAAGTATGATATCCTTAAGTCTTGGCGATAACGATGTCGCGTTGTGTATTTCCATTCTCGATCCCGAATTGGGTTGGGATCACTTCCAAGCACGAATTTTCCATTTGGCGATCGGTTGAAAAGTCTCGCAAGCATTTCGAGAACGAGAAATGATCCGCAGCCCCTGACGTTATCATCCGAAGCGCCGTCCATGTAGAAATCCAAAGCACCGAACTGGATCCCGCTAAAGGTCGCCTTATTCGATTTATTGATTTGCAATCTAGCGCTATACGAATTGCTTCCAGAACTCAGCAATCGAGTAAGGTACATCCTTACCATCCCATAAGGACTGCACTTGACCGACTTTCTTCGATACATCTTGTATCGACTGAAAACCAGAGACGGAATATGGCGTATGAATTGTATACCAGTCTTTATTTCTATATCATAATTTTGAGTATTTTCTGCAAAATATTTAATGTTCCTTCGGATGTTGTTGCTAACGTTTTTTACATAATGATTCCACGTCGGCCATTGAGAAAAATCCACCGCTTCGACGACATGGTCATGGACTTCGATAATATAAGCTCCTCGAATAGACACAATCTCGTCTTCGCGCGGATCTTCTAGATTGAAACGTGACCCATAAACGTATCGTCCGTCACCCAGAGCTTCAAGAGCCATTCTCATAGCCTCACTCCAAAGATGCTCATGACCTTGAAGGAGACAAATTCCTGGGTGAAACTTTAGGCTCCTAAAACCTTTTGTGATCAAAAATTGGCCGATTTTCTTTTTCGTTCCTGATTCATCGTTGGTCCAAATATCAAATCTTTGAATACGAAAAACTCCCTGCTCCAATGCTGCCGTGACTCGTGCGTGCCGAATGGTTGCCTGATAGGTCGCCCCGCACGCCATTGCGAACTCGTCGAACAGATCTTCGGTCACGGTTGATTTTACAACAAAGATGTCAGGTTTTTTATTATAGACTCTATGGTACATATCGCACCTCATTTATCGATTTACATGCGATCGACTGAACTGCTACAGTGGTTGACAGCTAACTAGATCCTTGAAAATAAGTCGCACTCCTGAAGCCCAATTTTCAACTCAATAGTTTTGGTAAAATTATTTTTAGCTGACGCTGGAACTGCGTCGAATCTTTTGATGTGCTAGAATGCGTTCAAATACGCGCCCAATACAGTATTTACAACCAAAGCAAACAGGCTATTTGTAGATTTCTTGGCTCGTTGGTGGATTTCCAACTCCGCAATCGGAGCGCTCTTTGTGGGATGCCTTCAATTTTTCCGTTGAGATATAACGCAATCTTCAGAGCGGCGTAAACAGTTTAAGGCATCTTCGCAGTGAACTAACGCCGCCTGGAGATCTCGGATTTGCCCTTTCATAGGGGGGCAGCTTCGTCAATCACCCGACGCCATCAATGCAAGAAAGGCTCGAATGAAGCATCCAGGGTTTACGATCTGATTGAACCATACCTGCATCTGTCGGAGAACGGCGACCCGCGGGTGAAGCTCGCTTCCTGGATAGAATTCGAAATTTGGCCTGTCCCCTGAATGTCCATCTTCCTCAAGGTATGGCTTTAAGCCATGCGGAAGCGAATTTGCACCCACGGCTGCCGCTCGGCCGAACGGGACGCAGATCGGGAAGTTGACGTCCCAGGTATAGGGCAAATTAGGCTCGTTCGATGCATGCGTCATCGACTCGTGCAACGAGACTTCGTCCCGACGCGAGAAAATGGTTCGCTCAGAGAAAACGCTGACGAAGACCGTCAATCCTTCATGTTGTCTCAGCTCTGGAGCTTGGTGGCTTGCATGGCCTCCGCCAGCCGCCCGACCGGGGCGCAGTCGTCGGCGTCGGCGGGCGTGACGCGCAGGGCCAGAAGGTGGCCAAGCGTCTCGATGGCCAAGCGGATCATGGAGCTTTTCTTGCGCTTGGCTTCATCGTAGCCGGCCCGCGCGCCACTCTCGGGCATCGAGCGCAGGGTCCGGCCGTCGAGAATGGCGGCACTTGGTTCTGAATTGGGGCCGGTGACGAGGCGCGGCAGCGTACGGGATTCGTCGGCGAGTTGCTCGAAGAAGCCGGCCGCCAGCCAGCGCCGCGCTTGCTGGTAGTCGACTTCCCAGGGTGGCAGATCGTGGGGCATCCACCGCCACGGTGCCCCTTGTCTTCATGACGTGGCGCAGGCCGTCGAACACCTCGCGCAAGCCGTGCTCGCCTTGCCCCGCGTCCTCACGCAACAGCGTCGGTACGAGACGACCAGCGCCCATTCGTCATCGGAGACATTGGATGGGTAGGATCTGCGTGAAGAGGTCATGCCTCTTCATCTGGTATTTCCGAATGACGGTCGATAACAGCCTCCAGACGCTCTAAGCTGCTGCTACGATGACAGATTTCTTGCGCGCAAGTTTCGCGAACGCCTCGTCGGGAAGGCCGAGATTATTGGCCAGAAGATGTGCCGGGACACGTTGCACCCAGTCCGACAGCGACGTTTCCTGATAGGACCCGCTGTCGAGCACGCCTACGACTTCGCATTCCTCCTTGCCGATATTCTGCACCGTGTGACCACACCCGCGTGGCAAGTAAGCACAATCTCCGGCGGAAAGTTCGGCGACAGAGAGCCGCTTGTCCGGGGCAAAGAGCGTCACGCGCGTCCGTCCGCGAGAAACGTAATGCCATTCATTTGCGTTTGGATGCCAGTGCGGCTCGTGCAGAGCGCCGGGCTGGAGTCTCAACAACATACCCGTCATGCCCGCGGACATCGGATATTCTTCGGCAGAGGCAATCGCCAGCGATCCGCCGTCCGAGCTCGTCTGGGGACCGGCTGCCAGCATCGGGTATCGGTGCGTGCGGGATCGGCTGAGCACCTTGGTGGCCCGGGATTGCGGCCCGTCGAGAGGCATCAGAGCGCCCTGACGAATATAGACCTCGCCGGATGGGATGCCTGCGATCGAGTCCTCGGGCATCCCGAAGACCTGCGCCATCATCGCAGGGTCTAGCCGGCTCGCCCAATCGCTGAGACCGAAGGTTCCATGCTCTCCATAGAGACCGTCGTTGAAGGCGAGAATGGCGTGGCAAGGTTCAGCCCCCAAGGTCTGAATGGCGTGGCTGTGACCTTTTGGGAAATACCACAGGTCGCCCGGCCCATAATTCGCGACCTCCATCTCCCCGCTTGGGTCCACCACGGTCACTTGGCAGCGACCGGCAAGGATATACGCCCATTCATCCGACGTGTGCCAATGCATCTCGCGGACGCCGCCGGCGTTGAGATAAAGATGTGCTCCGGCGATGTCCGTTGCGATAGGGAGTATTCTCGCTGTCACGTCTCGCGCCCACCCGCCCGATGTCGCTTTGAGCGAGCCTTTGTCGAGCGAGGTCGTGAAACTGACGGCATCGCCCACCTTGCGTGGGATCGTCGATGCGAATTTTGAAGCAGGGGCCACATCGTACCCGGCCGCATGTCCGTCTGCTTCGGCGGCCGACGAAGTCCGCACTGAGAGCGCACCGGCCGCCAGAGTGATGCCGCCGAGGATCGCTCGACGCGTGCCGTCCACCATCGTGAAGAATCCCTTTGACAGCAAGGAGAGGAGAATCACAGTAGTTCTAGAATTCGATCTATATAATTACTTCTTTTATTCTAGATATCTTCTTGATTTATAATTGATAAAACTTAAATACTGATCAATGTTCGGCGATAATAATGCAAATCTAATGACAGTATTACTATTTCGCTATTTCGTTTTTTGTATCGGATCGATTGCAGCGGTCCATCGCCGCAAGTGCGCCCTCGATACCCGAAACGTCGAAATCAGCATCTCCCTCGGGAAACCGCACGAAAACCGTCCGGCTCAGCGACAGCTTGCGGACTTCCCTGTCGAGTATACGACAGTACAGGATCGTCCCCTTGCCGATCCAGGTTGGGACGGGGCTGATCGTTTCGTTTCCGGTGATCAGATCTGATTTGAGACTTTCACCCTCGGACCAATTCCATCTTTCATAAGACAGCATGAATACGATTTGCCCGTTCGATCTCGTAATCCCGACCGAATTTTGAGCTCCCCCGTCCGTCATGTCGCGATAGGAATGGGTCATTTGACAGGGAAGCGGATCGTTGTTTCGAAGTGTCTTATTGATGTCCCAGCCTTCGACGGTTTCGATGAACATCTCCTCCCGTGAATCGACGGGAGCCGAAGACAGCAACAACCCTGCGGACAATATCAATGCAATTTTGTGACAATATTGAAATTGCATATCCATCATTCCGAATCGTAACGGGACCCCGACCTAGGGTGCGTTCCACGACCCGGCCAAAGAGCGGGCGGAGGATGTCGTGACCGGTGGCGAGGGTGTCGCTGTCGCCCGGTCGGTCCCGCGCGGCCCCTCGGCACCGGTCGGGGGGCCGGCCGATCGTGTCCCGTCCCTGGGCGGACCGTCCAAAAGGCCCACCCAGCGGCCGTCGAACCCCCGAGCCAGCAGGCTCAACGCGAGGACGGCGAGGAGGAGGCCGGCGGCCTTGTTCATCCGGCCGAGAACATGATTGGTGACACAGCGCCGGAACAGGGACACGGCGGTGTTGAGCACGACCCACCAGCTGAGCGAGCCCAGGAAGACGCCAACCGCCAGCGCCGGAAGCGGCGCGGCCGCGCGCGCGAGGAGGGCCGGCATGGCGGCCAGGAACAGCACGGGGGTGATGGGATTCGCCAGGGCCAGCACGACCGCGCTGCCGTAGCTCGCGACGAGGGTGTGGCGGCGCTCGCCGCTCACGTGCAGGATCGAAACGCTGCGAAGCACCCGGATTGCGAGGCCGAGCAGCACCGTCCCCGAGACCAGGGAGAGCACGGCCCCGTTCGAGAACGCCGCAGCCAAGTCCGCGCTCCAGCGCACCATCAGCCCCCCGTATGTCAGATGCACGGTGGCGACGCCGAGCCCGGTGGCGACGCCCGTCGGCAGGCCCCCTGCCAGCGTGCGCTGGACGCAAAGCAGGCTCGTCGGCCCGATCGGCGCGGCGATAGTCAGCCCAAGGCTCGCGCCGGCGAGCAGGGCCGTGGCGATGACGCCCATGGCGGCGGCACTGCGTTCAGTCGTCTTCCCGGCGGTCGAGGGGCGAGGCCACCGCCCGGGGCTCGGGCGCGGCATTGTCGGCGTCCGGGCACCCGATTTGCGCGCGCTCCAGGGCCGAGGATGCTTGGGCGCAGGCGATGTCCGGCATGTCGTTCAACTCGTCGGCCCGGATCCCGGTGCAGGACAAGACGACGATGAGGCTGGCGACGATTGTTCTCATGGCTGATCCTTCCGCGAGCCGACAATCTAGGGATGGTTGAACCCCGAGCATCCTCCGTCTGGCGGATGGCACCGCCTGCGCCGCCGCAGGCCCGCCGCGGACGTCTCGGCCGAACAGGAAAGCTCCGCCACGTCAGGCCTTTGCACGGCTTCACCCACGACGCTGGATGCCGCGTTGTCGCCGCCCCCGGCGAGGCGACGCACCGGCGAACCTGCCGGAAGCGGGCTCGCGGCGCCGTCCCTCGTCGCCGGCATCATCCGTTTGAGGGATACCGCCGTCGATTTTGGACTGATATTGGTCTTATCGCGATCAGCGGGATCACCGTGGGGCGTGCTGATGCGGGAAGCTCTCATCGACCGGATCTACGAGGCTGCAGGCACTCCCGAGCTCTGGCCGGAGGTCCTTCAATCTCTTGGCGATACGGCGAACTCGGATGGTGCCGTGCTCATGGTGCTGCCCCCCGTCGGCATGCCCCGGTGGATCGCCTCACCGACTTTGAAGCAGCGCCTGCGTCATCACACGACCACGGCTTCCTGGCGCGGCAGCGGGCGCACGGCGCAGTGGCGCACCCTGGCTCATGCGGGCTTCATGCGCGACGTCGACCTCGTGCCGGGCTCCCATGACGGGCGGCCCTGCGAGGTCGACGCGCCGTTCTGGCAGGTGGGGACGACGATTCCCCTGGCGACCGGCGACGTCGCGATCATCACCGCCGAACGCCGGGCCCGGACCGGCCCCCATGAGGCCGCCATCCTGCCTCGGCTCGACGCCCTGCGGCCCCATCTCGCGCGTGCGTGCCAGCTCGGCGCCCAGTTCGGCTGCGAGCGCACCCGCGTCGCCACCATGACGCTCAACCAGATCGGGCTTCCCGCGGCGGTCCTGTCGGCCTCGGGGCGGGTGCTGACCATGAATGCCCGCATGCAGGAGCGGGAGGAGGTCCTGCCCCCGGGCCAGCACGGCGGCCTGCTGTTCAAGAGCCTGATCAACAGCAAGCTGCTGCAGGATGCGATCGGCAACGTCGTCGGCGGCCGGCATGCGACGCAGAGCATGCCGGTACGCGGCTATTCCGACCACCGCCCTCAGATCGCTCACGTCATGCGCCTGGACCGGCACCCCGGCGACGTCTTCGGTGCCTCGGCGGTGCTGCTCGTCCTCGTGCACGTCGGCGCGTGGGCCGTTCCGGACGACGGCCTCCTGAACCTGCTGTTCGACCTCACCCCGGCGGAAGCGCGCCTGCTCCAGGCGCTGGCCGGGGGCTCGCGCCTGCAGAGCTACGCCGAGAGCGTCGGCGTCCAGACAAGCACTGTCCGCACCCAGCTCACCTCGATCTTCAACAAGACTGGGACCAAGCGGCAGGCGGAGCTGCTGAGCATCGTCGCCTCGCTCTCGATGTTCAGCGGGCAGACGGCGCCGTGCCTGGATGCGGCCTGAGGCGAGGTCCGGCTTCGTCCAGGAAGGCGGCCAACGCCTGCGCGGTCGGAAAGGCGTCGAAGGCCCCGAACCGGCGGGTCGTGAGGGCGCCGCAGGCCGCGGCCTGCCGCAGGGTCGCGTCGAGGGGCTGTTGTGCGAGCAGGCCCGCCATCAGCCCGGCCGCGAAGGCGTCCCCCGCCCCGACCGTATCGACCGCCGACACGGCGAAGGCCGGCTGGCGCAGGGGCGGCACTCCGCGGCGGAACGCGATCGCGCCGCACTGCCCCAGGGTCACCACCAGGAGCTCGAGGCCGCCGTCCAGCAGGGCGGCGATGGCCGGCGTCGCGGCCCGGACCGCAGCGATGGCGTCGGGAGCGCCGAGGCCGAGATCGGCTGCCTCCACCGCATTGACGACGAGGATCGCAGTGTCGGCCAGGATCGCCGGGTCGAGGGCACGCACCGGTGAGGGATTCAGCAGGGTGGGAAGACCCAGCGTCCGAGCCAGGGCGAAGGCCTCGCGGATGGGGGCGTCCGGCGATTCGAACGTCGCCGCCACGAGGTCTGCCTGCCCGACGCGGGCGGCCGCGGCTCGGACATCCTCCGCAGCGAGGGCGAGGTTGGCGCCGAGGCAGACCGCCAGGCAGTTCTCGCCGGCTGCATCGACGAAGGCGACGCCGGCGCCCGTCGAGCCGGCATGCGGCACCAGCATGGCCTCGGAGAACCCGACCTGCGCGAAGGTCGCGCGGACCACCGGGGAGAACACGTCCGTGCCCACGGCAAACAGCCCGTCAACCGTGACGCCGAGCCGGTGCGCGGCGAACGCGAGGTTGAAGCCCTTGCCGCCGGGCTCGGCCACGAAGGCCGAGCCGTCGAGGGACTCGCCCGCCTGCGGCAGCCGCGCGACCTTGACCGAGCAGGCGATCACAAAGCTTCCGATGACAAAGACACGCATGGAGCGCTCCGAGCCGATCCGATATAAGCCTCTGTACCGGAGGTCGATCGGACGTGCGCCCCAAAAATCGGACGATGCAGGGGGAGGTCGACCGGGACATCGCGAGCGGCGAGCGTCCCTCGGTGATCTCTCTGTTGCGCCTGCGCGGCGACACCGCGATGCCGCTCTACCGGCAGATCGAGGGCCAGCTGCGCGAGCTGATCCTCTCGGGCTCGCTGCCGCCGGGCGTCATCCTGCCGGCCGAGCGCCAGCTCGCCGACAGCCTCGGGGTCAGCCGCGTCACGGTCCAGCGCGCCTATGCCGAGCTCAGCGACGACGAGTTTCTCGTGCCGCGCGGGCGCTCCGGCTTCCTCGTGCGCCGTCCCCCCGAGCCCGTGCGCCCGGGCATGGACCGGCTCAAGGGCTTCACGGAGGAGATGCGGGAGCTGGGGAAGATCCCGTCCTCGCGCATTCTGGAGCGGACGGTCACCGAGGACCGCTCGATCGCCTCGATCTTCGGCCTCCCCTCGACCGCCCCGTTCCTGCGCCTGACGCGCGTCCGGTCCGGCGACGGCGTGCCGATGTCGCGCGAGGTCGCCTGGTACAACATCCGCGCGGTGCCCGCCCTCGAGACCGGCGACCTTTCCGGCTCGGTCTACGCCTTCCTGGGCGAGCATCCGGGCGGCCGCCTCGTGCGCTGCGAGCAGACGGTGGAGGCGACCATGCCGACGGCGGACGAATGCGAGATCTTCGCCTTCGAACGGCCCCTCCCATGCCTGCTGATCAAGCGCCACAGCTACAACCAGGACTCGGTCATGATCGAGTACGTCGAGGGCTTGTTCCGGGGCGATGCCTATCGCTATCGGCTGAATCTGAGCGCGTAGCGACTGAGATCCGACGTCTGATCCCTCCTCGCGTAGACTGCTTCGAATGGATGAACCCATCTGCTTGGGTTGGATGGATAGGAGCTTCGATGCTTACAGCTTTGGCTCGAAGGTCTGTGCCTGCTTTACCGCTCAGCGCGCAGTGACTCGCGGGCTCCGGCCGGCCCCGAAGCTACTCCGCCGGTGGTTCTGCCCAGTCGGCGGACCTGGGACGGAGTCAGGGCGAAGCGCTTGCGGAAGGTCCGATTGACGTAGGACAGGTCTCCGAAAGCGACATCGAAGGCGATCGCACTCACCGGGCGGGTGTCCTCGGCATCGATGAGGCGTTGCATGGCGCGGTTGAGGCGTCGGTCGAGGACGAAGCCCGACAAGGTCTGGCCCTCCGCCTGGAACATCGGCTGGACTTGGCGGCTGGAGACGCGCTGGGCCTGTGTGCCACGGTCGCTCGGCTGAGGTCCGGATTGCCAAGGCCTTGCCGCCGCGTTGGAAGGGCGCCAGCGAGGCGCGGATGGCCTCGGCGGGCGCGAGGTCCGAGACCGGCAGGATGACGTAGACGGAGGCGAACATGACGGGTGGACCTGGGCCTCGGGCGGGAGCCGCGCGGCTCCGAGAGTAACGCACACCGCGTCACGGCATCCGATACGGGTCACGGATTTTTCGGATGCCTGGGTCCGGCCGTGGTCGATCAGCCGATCAGGACGACGGCCTTTCGCACGTAGGTCGGCTGGTCGACCTGCCCGACGATGAAGTGGGCGACGTCGGCCCGCGCGATCAGGCCGTTCCGCCACCTTGAGGGCTCGGTGAGAACCTTGTAGCGGCCGGTCGCCGATCCGGGCGTGAGAACCCCTGGCCGAACGAACGTCCAGTCGAGGCCGCTCTTGCGGATGCGCATCTCCTGCGCATCCTTGTCGTCGTAGGCGCGACCGAAGACGAGGCGGAACGGGACGCGCTGAAGCAGGCCGATGGAGTCTCTGCTATCGCCCGTGCCGAAGCCGGTGACGGCGACAAGGCGCTTGACACCGGCTTTCTCCATGGCCGGCACCAGCATGTTGGTCGCGTCCGAGAACAGCGTCACCGGGCCGAGCAGATCCTTGACCGGGACCCCAAGCGCCTGGACGACGACGTCAACGCCGTCGAGGGCGGCGGCGACATCTGCAGCCTTCAGCGCGTCACCCGTGAAACGCTCCAGACCCGCACCGGACAGGGTCATGGTCGTGGCCGAACGCGCGAAAGCCCGGACGCGATGTCCGGCCGCGAGCGACGCTTTCACGGTCTCCAGGCCGATACCTTTGCTGGCGCCGATGACGAGGACGTGGGCCATGGTCGTTTCCCGGTTGGTTGAATGTGCGACGAGACCCAATCAACCGCGGACGCGCCATGCGGTCGCTTGACCAGCCTCTCTACGGTTCGGTGATCGAGCTGTCCTGAGAGCCCGAGATCTCGTTGGCATGCCCCCGGGCATTGCAGGAGTGCCCCTGATCGGACGCGGCTAGGCGGAAAGTCTCAGGATTACTGCGGAGGACCCAACGATGTGAGCCAGGGGCACCAGGACCGATCCGGTATGAAGGATGCCGAAGCGAGCGCGATTACCCATGTCGGTCGCGCCGTTGGTGGCCGGCATGAGTATCTGGCGCGCGAGGAGCGCCGTGACGGCGATCAGTCCCAGTATGAGTGCCGATGCCCTATCGGTGGTGGCTGTCAGCGCCGCGCCACCGAGGGCGCACACCATGACGAAGATGTAGAAATGCGGGAAGGCGCGGCGCAGCAGTGGGCCTGCCGCGTCGGCGGGCAGCGCGCTGAACAGAAACGAAGCGAAACCGAACGAGTACAGGACCATCCCGCCGAACAGGAGGGCCGTCACGAGAATAGCCGCTTGCGTGAGCATCGGTTCCAAACCTCAATGGCTTTCAGATCGCCCTCGTGGGCGGCATCTGTTTCGCTCGGCTGATAGCCGTCCCCTGCGTCCTGAAACGCCTCTCCGCTTCACGCGCGAGGTCAGGGGATGGTCGGCACTCAGATCAAGTCTTCCGATGCCTGCTTGGCACAGGCCCTGAACACATCGCCGATCGCCAAGTCGGCATGCGCATTCATGCTCGCGGCATCATTGAGGCAGGACAGCACATCCTTGCGCGGAGCAGCTATTGCGCTGGATTTCTCTAGCTGCTGCAGCAGACGATCACGGTCCGCGCCCGTTGCGGCACTCCAGTCCCGCAGGGTGTCCTGCGGTTGCAAGGCCAAGGCTGGCGTCGCGATCGATCCCAGCATCAAAATCACGAAAGCGCGAACCGGCATCTTGGATTTCCCCCATCAAAGTGGTCCTGGAATAGTCGCCGGCTACTTGTTCGCATCGCCTCAAGGGGGCTTGGTGAACGAGCACAAGAACGGTGGTCCGCGTCGGCAACCGTAGTTTTTATGCTTGCACCGACTGGTAGAAAGGCGCGACTTCCCGTGGACTTCCCCAGTCGGCGGGCCCTGTCCCAGGTCGCGCCGCCCTTGCCTGCATCACGCCTCCCCATGGTCATGTCGACGAGGGGCTTGGCACCGACCTTGACGTCGAGGGCGCCCTACTTGGCGTCCGCGACGGCCTCCACGACATCCCGCGTGCTGTAGGGCTTGGACACGAAGTGGCCGTGATCGGGGACCTCCTCATCCGCCAAGCGGTGTCGCCCGGAGGTCAGGACCAGTCGGATATCCGGCCACGAGGCGTAGACGCGCTCCGCCAGCGTCTTGCCGCACATCGAGCCGGGCATGTCGATGTCGGTGAACAGCACCCCGACATCCGAGCGCCGTTCGAGGATGTCCCAAGCCTCATCGGCGTTGCCGGCCTCGATCACCGTCAGGCCTGCGTCCTCAAGCATCTCGGCGGCGCATAGGCGAACGAGATCGTCGTCCTCGACCACGAGGATCACCGAGGCATCCAAGGGGCGCTTCGCGGACATGGGCGATCAACGAGCCATCCGCACGTTTGTTGCAGCCGAGGCATCCCTGGGCTGAAGCGTCGCGCATGCCGGCCTCGACCTGAAGAGATCGGGGAAAGCGCGACCGGAGCCGGGACGACCTTGGCGGGTTATGTCCCGGGACCTCGCCTGGCGCCTCGGCCCGGACGACCAGGTCACGGACGGCGACAAGCGCCAGACGGAAATCCGCAACTTCATCGAGGCCATGGCAGTCCCGAGGCGGAGCGAGAGACGCTGACCGGAGGCCCATATCACGGGCGGACGTGATCGCCCGGTGACGTCGGACGCATGACGGATCGGCGAAAAAGCCGCGTATCGATTCTTCGCGGAGGACGTTGCGTCTACGTCGAACCATCCGAAGCAGCTGAAAACAGCGCGTCCGCCGAGTGCGGCGGGATGGGGGAACGGAAGGAAACAAAATGTCCGAGCATACGTTCGACGAAACCAACATCACCTGGCGGACCCTGGATTGGCTGCCGCACATCGCCTTCTTCGTCTACAAGGTCGACGAGGAGAACCGCATCGTCGACGTCGTGTTCAAGTTCGCCGCCAACCAGCGGGTGATGCTGCACCGGCACAAGAGCCCGTACGTAACGCTGGTGATGCAAGGTGAGTTGAGGTTCTACCGCGAGGACGGAACCCTGAAGGAGACCCGTCCGACGGGCAGCTACGTCTCGGGCGTCGCGAACGCCGACCCCCACATGGAGGGTGGCGGCGACGAGGATGCGATCGTCTTCTTCAGCAACCGCAGTATCGAGGATGCGCTCTACGAGTTTCTCGACGATGCGGGCAATCCCGTTCAGATCCTCGGCATCGCGGACTTCAAGGCGCAGCTCCAAGAGCAGATCGCGACCGGCACCTTCGCGAAGGTCGCCGCTCGAGCAGCATGACCCCACCGAGCGCCGGGAAAGCGAGCTGCATTCCCGGCGAGGCAGCGTTCCAAACCGCGAAAAACCGTTGGCCCAACCGCAACTGCGCGGGGCTGGAGCGTCGTAGCGAGGGCGTGGTTCCGCCACCGCACGGTTGCGACGTTCGGCCTTCTGCCCTGCCGTCAGCTTGTCCTTGTCGGCGCCGCTCGCCTGCAGATGGGCTTGGAGTCCCGCTCTGCCGCGAACTCGAACCGCTCCTCGCGGACGACGGTCGGAAGTCGACGATAGTCTTGTGGTGGCCCCGCAGGTCGCCAGGGTCGCAGAGGAGCCGGTATCGGGAACGTGACCGCACTTGGGACGGTTCGCCCTGAGATGGAAACCTATGTCCTCGTCGTCGCCGGGTTCGGTGTCCTGGTGCTTCTGACGGCATGGCTGCCGATGGTGCTCCGGGTCCTGCCCCTGTCCTTGCCGATCTGCTGCGTCGGCATCGGTGCCGCCCTGTCGCTCGTCCCTGCCATCGGCGAGCTCACCCCGCATCCCGGCACGCACCCCACGCTCGTCGAGCACGCGACCGAGGCGGTGGTCGTCATCTCGCTGATGGGAGCTGGTCTGAAGATCGACCGTTTCATCGGCTGGAAGCGCTGGTCGATGACTTGGCGTCTGCTCGGCATCGGCATGCCGCTCACCATCCTGGCCTTGACCCTCCTTGGGTCGGCCCTGCTCGGGTTGGGCGCCGCGGGAGCCCTGCTTCTCGCCTCGGCGCTGGCACCCACCGACCCGGTGCTCGCTTCCGACGTCCAAGTCGGAGAGCCTGCCGAGGACAACGAGGACGAGCCCCGCTTCGCCCTGACCTCCGAGGCCGGCCTCAACGACGGGCTCGCCTTCCCCTTCGTGAACCTCGCCATCGCCCTTGCGGGGACGAGTGGCTTTGCCGGCGTACCCTGGTCACACTGGTTCACGGTCGACGTCCTCTGGAAGATCCTCGTCGGCGCCGTCCTCGGCGCGCTGATCGGGCGGGCCTTGGGATGGTTGACCTTCCATCTGCCCAACGTCTCGAAGCTGTCCCGGACCGGCGACGGTTTCGTCGCCCTCGGGGTGACCTGCATCGCCTATGGCTGCGTCCAGGCCGTCGACGGTTACGGCTTCGTCGGCGTCTTCGCGGCGGCCCTGGCCCTGCGCGCCTCCAGCCACGGGCATGATTATCACCGCAAGATGCACAGCTATGCCGAGGAGCTTGAGCGCCTGCTGATGATGGTGCTTCTCGTGGGCTTCGGAGCTATGCTGGCCGCCGGAGGGCTGCTCCAGGCCCTCACATGGACAGCCGCCGCCTTCGCCTTGATCGCGATACTGGTCGTTCGACCCCTCGCGTGCTGGCTCGGTCTTCTCGGTAGCGGTCGATCCCGCGAGGATCGTGCGGTGGTCAGCTTCTTCGGCATCCGCGGCCTCGGGACGGTCTACTACCTGTCCTTCGCCATGGGCCACGCGACGTTCGCACAGGCGGACCTTCTCTGGGCCACGGCCAGCCTGACCGTGCTGATCTCCATCCTCATGCATGGGGTTTCGGTCACGCCGGTCCTGCGAGCGCTGGATCGGCGGATGGGACGGGATACGGAAAGCGCGCAGCTCGACCTGACCCTGTCCCACCCCTGAGACGCGAGTGCCAGCGAGGGTTCCGGACGCCAGAGCATTTTGCGTGATCCCTGGATCACGCAAAATGCTCTATCTTGTTGTGGAATCGCAGTTTCTTCCCGCGAGCCGCGCTCCACCTCGCTCGATAATGCTCTAGGTCTTGCCGACATCGACGTCGCGCTCGACGCCGCCCGTCTTGCCACTGAGACCTGGCACCTCGTCGAGCTGCCGCAGACTGGTGAAACGGCCACGCTCCTCGCGGTACCGCACGATCTCGAAGCCGTGGCCCCTCAACGCCGCTACGGTGTCGAGTTCCTCGGCGGTCGCGGTGTTCAGGTCGATCATCTCACGCCTTTCTGTGGAATGGGGAAAGCCGGAAGGGGAGCCATGGGTTTCAGGCTCGGGTGACGCACCGGTCCCGATCCCGAGGAATCGAGAGAGGCCGTTCGAATCGGCCGAAACCACCGGCAGGATCTGCATCACGTCCCCATGCTCCGCGAGCTGGCTGCGCGCGCCGGGACGGGAGATGTCCATGGCCACATCGGCGTGCGTTCGTCCGCCGGGTCGGCACGACGCCGGGCGGATACCGGCGCCAGCAGGCGGGGACCTGACCGACGGCCTTGAAAGGCTTGTCCGAGCGACGGGTCGGAGAGGCCGCCCTCGGCCGAGCACCGCAATGCGCGTGGCCCTTGGACCAGTCACAACCGCCTCGCCCCACGCAACGTCTTCGCGCCGCGTGCGCGTCACCTGTCTAGGATCGACACGGCGCCCCATGCGGCATCTGTCGTGCTGGTCGAACGTTTAGGATCGCGCGGTTTGAACGACTTTGTAGACAAACTGCGCAAAAAGTGCAGAATGAATGCGCCGCATGACCTCTTTGTGGGTTTGATCGGCGCAAGAATGAAAAAATCTGCGCAAAATGCGCAGGGAGAAGCCCGAGATGCAGATCCCGATCAAGCGGGCGATCGAAGCCGTGCCCGGCGGCATGATGGTGGTTCCGTTGCTCGCCGGGGCGCTCATCGCCACCTTCTTCCCCGGCACGCCGAAGCTTTTCGGCTCGTTCACGGGCGCCCTGTTCTCCGGGGCCCTGACCATCCTGGCCGTCTTCTACGTGTGCATGGGGGCGAGCATCGATTTCCGCGCGACGCCGTACATCGCCAGGAAGGGCGGCACCCTGCTGCTCGTGAAGGTCGGCATCGCCGTGCTTCTGGGCCTGGTCTTCGGACGCGTCCTGGGCGAGGCGCCGGTCGCCGCCGGCATGTTCGCGGGCCTGTCCACCCTGGCCGTGGTCGCCGCGATGAACGACACGAACGGCGGCCTCTACATGGCGCTGATGGGCCAGTACGGCCGCCCGCGCGACGTGGGCGCCTACACGGTCATGTCGCTGGAGAGCGGGCCGTTCCTCACCATGGTCACGCTCGGGGTCGCGGGACTCTCGGCCTTTCCCTGGCAGACGCTGGTCGGCGCCATCCTGCCGCTCCTCGTCGGCATGATCATCGGCAACCTCGACCGCGAGATGCGTGCCTTCCTCGGCCGCGCCATCCCGGTGATGATCCCGTTCTTCGCCTTCGCGCTCGGTGCGGGGCTCGACCTCACCAAGGTCTGGCAGGCGGGCCTCCTCGGCCTCGCCATGGGCGTCGCCGTGGTGGTCGTGACGGGCATCCCGCTCTTCTTCGCGGACCGGCTCACCGGCGGGACCGGGGTCGCGGGGATCGCCGCCGCCTCGACGGCCGGCAACGCCGCGGCGGTGCCCGCGATCGTGGCCTCGGCCAACCCGGCCTATGCCGACGCCGCAGGTCCGGCGACGATCCTGGTGGCCGCCTGCGTCGTCGTCACGGCCATCCTCGTCCCCGTGGCGACCGCCTGGGCCGCGCGGCGGTTCGGCGATCCCGTGGGGGCCGACGGCGAAATCGTGGAGGTCACGGGGAGCGCGCCTGCCGGCCGCACGGCCGAGCCGGACCGCGTCGTCGCCGGGCGCTGACATGGCCGAGCGCTGGCTCATCCTCGCCGACGACCTGACCGGCGCCGCCGATTGCGCCATCGCCTTCGGTCGTCGCGGCCGAGCGGCGGCGGTGACGTGGGGAACCGCAACGGGATGCGGGTCGGCGGATCTCCCGGTGCTGTCCTACGATGCCGACAGCCGGGGCCTCTCCGCCGCGGCTGCCGCGCAGCGGCACGCCCAATGCCTGAGGCGCCTCCATGATCCGGACCGGATCCTCTTCAAGAAGATCGACTCGACCCTGCGCGGCCAGCCCGCCGCAGAGACCGCCGCCGCGCTCCGTCACCTGAAGGGCCGCGCCGAGGCCGGCTTCGCCGGAACCGTGTTCGGGATCTGCGCCCCGGCCTTTCCGGCCACCGGGCGGACGACCGTCGGCGGGCGCGTCCAGGTCGACGGGCGCCCCCTCGAGGAGGCCGAGGTCTGGGCTCGGGACCACAGCTACGCCAACGCCGACCTAGCTTTCGTGCTGGGCACGGCCGGGATCCGGACGATGGCCGTGCCGCTGGTCACGGTGCGCGGCCCGGGCTTCGCGTCGGCGCTCGGGCAGGTCGCCGCCACGGGCGACGTCGTCGCCGTCTGCGATACCGAGACCCAGGCGGATCTCGATCGCATCGCCGCCGCGGGCCTGCGCATCGCCGCCGAGGGCCTGCGCATCGCCGCCGCGGGCCCGTCGGGCTGGCTGGCGCCGTTCT
>NZ_VRVH01000300.1:0-5312 GCF_008040095.1 Methylobacterium sp. WL6
CCGCCCGACCGTGCCGCCGGCGCGAGCCGACCGCCGCGCAGCGCACCCCCGTGCTCGACGAACCCGCCGGGTTCAGGCCGCTTGGACCTGCGGCGCGTCCTCGGCACCGTGCAGGATGCAGCGTCCCTTGCCCGCGGTCTTGGCGGCGTAGAGGGTCTGGTCGGCGCGCCGCATCAGATCGGCGAGACCGAGCGGGGGTCCCGACGCGGCGGGCCGCTGCCGGGCGACGCCGACGCTGACGCCGATTCCCGCGAACGCGCCTCCGCCGACCTGATAGGGCGCGGTGATCGCCGTGATGATCCGGCCGCCGAGCCGGCGCGCCGCCGCGTCGTCGAGCCCGTCGGCGAGCACGAGGAACTCGTCGCCGCCGAGGCGGCAGGCGGTCGCGTCCGGCCCGATCGCCAGCGCGAGGCGCCGTCCGACCTCGCGCAGCACCGCGTCGCCGGCCGCGTGCCCGAGGCGGTCGTTGACCTGCTTGAACCCGTCGAGGTCGAGGTAGAGCAGCGTCCGGTCCCCGGCCCCGGCCGGGCGCGCATCGAACGCCTCCTCCAGGCCGCGGCGGTTGAGCAGCTCGGTCAGCGGATCGGTGATCGACCGGCGGTGGCTTTCGCGTTCGCCGAGGATCGCCTGGACGGCCGCCGCCCGGTGATGGCGCAGGATGCTGCGGTTCATCAGGACGAAGGCGACCGTCTGGATCGCGATCAGCGGCAGGAATTGCGGATGCGTCGTCGCGAAGGTGGTCTTGTAGCTGAGGTCGATGAACAGCACCTGCGCCATCGCGTAGCGCGGGGCCGCGAAGTTTCGGCCGACGATCCCGCCGATCGCCGCGAGCCCGGAGGCGAGCACGACCATCGACATCGCCATGTCGCCCGAGGGGACGACGCAGGCGATGGTCGCGCCCTGCAGGCCGGCCCAGAGCAGGCCCGTCGCGAAGACCGGGCCGGACGGCGCGTGCACACGCCGCAACAGCACGAGGCGCAGCATCAGCAGGAGCAGGTCGAGGAACGCGATGGCGGCGAAGAGCCACCGGTCCAACCAAAGGTAGGCGACCCCCGCCACGGCGATGGAGTTGACGGCGCCGACCACGAGGGGCGTCGTCGAGGTGAAGAAGCCGGCGCGCATGCGCGCCTGCACCGCCTCCGGCAGGTCGGGCCCGATCTCGGCGAGCCACCGCAGGACGCGGCCGTGAGGCGCAGGGTACATCGTCAAGGTCGGTCCCAGGTGCCGCGAAGATCGGGCACTGCAACCGTAAGACGTTCCGATGAAGACTCCGTCTTGGAAGTGGGTCGCTTTTGTATCGATCCTGCCGTGCCACAAGATCAGGCGCCCGCCGATAGGCTCGCAACCTTCGATACGGCCGAACAACTGACGATTTCGTGCGCGGTCGGGCGCCACACGCGCTGGGTGTGGCGCCCGGGAAGCGACGGGCGTCTGGGCGTCGGTCGCCGCGGTTTCGGGTCGCCCTTCCGCCGCGTGCGCCGTGCGATCTCCCCGATCGAGCGCCGGCGCGGAGGGCGCCTCGTGGTTCAGAAGCGGTACCGCAGCCCGACGCTGCCGGTGTGATCGTCGCCGCCCGCGCGGGCGACGCTGGTCGAGCCGGTGACCACCCCGCTGAGCCCGTTGCCGAAATCGAGGTCGAGGCCGCCGGCGATCCGTCCGTAGACGTCGTCGCCGCGGCGCCCGGTCTCGGTGCGGATCAGCAGGCTCGGCGCATAGGTCTGGAACGAGGTCACCGTGCGCACGCCGTCGAGGACATCGTGCTGGGCGGTGAGGTTGAGGAAGGGCGAGACGATGCCGCCGAGGAGCGGCGCCGCGGTGCGGATCTGGAGGCCGCCGCCGACGGTCAACCCGTCGAGATCCTGGCGCCGGACGCCGATCGTGAGCAGCGGGTCGCCGGTCTCGCGATAGGCGCTCACGCCGGCCCGCGCATAGGTGACCTCGCCGACCGGGCCGGCCCTGAAGGTCTCGAAATCGAACAGGTAGCCGGTGCGCGCGGCGACCGTCACCGTGTCGCCGCCCGGCGCGGCCGCGAGCCGGTCGTTGAGCACGCCCGGCCGATTGAGCGCGAAGCTGTTGCCGCCGTACGTGACGGCCACGTCCGCGAACACCTCCGGGGTGGCGTACGAGGCGAAGACGGCGCCCTGGAAGCTGTCGAGGTCGATCCGGCCGTTGCTCGCGCCGCGGAGGTCGACCCGGGCGTTGAGGTAGTTGAACGCCGCGCCGAGAACGAGGTTGGGCGTCGCCTGGTACAGGAGACCCGCGGTGACGCCGCCGAAATCGGCATCGTAGGTGTTGCCCAGGCTGCCCGCACCGGACCGGTTCTGCGCCGTGCGGTCGAGCCCGGCATAGGTGCCGAGCGCGAACACGGAGACCGGGCTGCCCGGCTGGACCGGGATCAGGCCGGGGGCCGGGCGCAGGCCCGGCAGGTCGGCGGCGAAGGCGGCGGGCACCGACAGGGCCATGTTCCGGCGGCGCTCGGCCCCGAGGAAGTCAATCAGCGTCGACGAGAAGGCGAGGCCGGCGGCCTGCCCGAGCTCGCCCTGCGGCCCGATCGTCAGCGGCGCGTTGAGCTGGTTCGGAACGAAGGCGGCGAGGTAGCCGTTGGCGCGCGCGGTGAGATGGACGCTGTCGACCGAGATGTACTGGTTCTCGACGGCTGGGTTGGTGTACCCGATCACGGCGCAGGCCGGGTTGAATGCGCAACTGCCGGTCGCCGCCTGCGGGATGAATCCGTAGGCCGTCGGGTCCGCGCGCAGCCGGTTCAGCAGCCCGTCCGCATCGAAGTAGTGCACGTTGATGCCGCGATCGGAATACGCCTGGAGGTATCCGGGGAGCTGCGCGTTGAAGGACCGCGCCAGGTCGGCGTTGGCGGCGCGAAAGGTCTGCTGGCTGAAGACCAGCAGCTCGCGCGCGCCGAGGCCGACGAGGCGGTCCAGGTTCGTGACGTTGTTGTTCAGGACCGTCGTCACGCCGGCGGCGCGGGCCGCGTTGGTGCCGGCCGGGATGTTGGTGATGTCGTTGTAGCCGATCCAGAGCGTGACGAGGTCGCGCGATCCGAACCGGCCGCCGCGGGCGGCGAACTGGTCGATCTGGTCCGGCACGCCCCAGGGAAAGAAGAGCGAGAGCAGCGTGTTCGGCTCGAGGTGGAAGGCCTGCGAGCCGCCGATCGCGTAGTCGTTGCCAGGCACGTAGGGCGCGCCGATGCGGGCCGGGATCTGCTCGAAGTAGCCGGGCGTGTTCGACCAGCGCCCGCCCTCGTAGAGCTTCGTACCGCGCATCGCGTCGAGGGTGCCGGTGGGGCTGTAGCCGGTCTCCCGCGGGATGCGGCCGTTGTCGGTCAGGCTGTCGCCGAAGGCGTAGGCGCCGGAGTAATACCCGGACTGCGCGTGGCCCAGGCCGGGCGACGACAGCACCATTCCCGACGCGAGCAGCGCCGTCCGCAGGACGCAAGTCATTTCATTCCCCCCATTCGGATGACGGCACGGATTTCCTGCGAACCGCATCCGGAGAAATAATGTCACGCCCATTTCTCGGTCAAAACCCCTCCCCGGGCATTGAACGAGCAGCACATCAACAGTGTTGCGTCAAAACAACAAATACAACGCGGATTTTCTACTTCTGATGATCACATAGCAACCTTCGATCACTATACCGCACGGTATTCCGGGATCGATCGACGGAACGCCGGTCGCGCGAAGGCTCGCGGATGCGCGCAGGACGAACCGCGCGACATCGGGGGGCACGGGATCGGCGATGCGCGTCGCCCGGAACCGGCCCTGCGACCCATCCAGGCGCACCGGCGCCTAGATCACGCTCCAGGTGGTGCCGTCCTTGCCGTCCTTGACCGCCACACCCATCGCGGCGAGGGCGTCGCGGGCGCGGTCCGAGGCGGCCCAGTCCTTGGCGGCGCGGGCGGCGGCGCGATCGGCGATCAGCGCCTCGATCGCCGCCACGTCGAGGCCCGCGGCCGCGACCGTGGCCGCGTCCCGCTCGGAGCGGGTCCGCCCGAGGAACCCGAGCAGGTTCGCCCCGGCGCGGAGGCGCGCGGGATCGTCGAGGCGGTGGATCTCGGCGAGCGCCGCGGCGGTGTTGAGGTCGTCGAGCAGCGGCTCGAGCACCGCCTCCGGCGCCTCGGCGGCGGGCCTTGCGTCGCCGACGGCGCCGTACCAGCGGTCGAGCATCCGCCGCGCCTCCTCGAGGCCGCGCAGGGTCCAGTCGATCGGCTGGCGGTAGTGCGACTTGAGCATGGCGAGGCGCACCACCTCGCCCGGCCAGTCGTTCAGCACCGCGCGCAGCGTGACGAAGTTGCCGGCCGACTTCGACATCTTCTCCCCCTCCACCTGGAGGAAGCCGTTGTGCAGCCAGGTGTTGGCCATCACCGGCGTGCCGAAGCAGCAGCGCGACTGCGCCACCTCGTTCTCGTGGTGGGGGAAGATCAGGTCGATGCCGCCGGCATGGATGTCGAAGGTCTGCCCGAGATGCCGCGCCGACATCGCCGAGCACTCGATGTGCCAGCCCGGGCGCCCGGGCGCGGCGATGCCCGACGGCGACGGCCAGGACGGCTCGCCGGGCTTCGAGGGCTTCCACAGCACGAAATCGAGGGGCGAGCGCTTGTAGGGCGCGACCTCGACCCGCGCCCCGGCCTCCATCTCGTCGAGCGGACGCTTCGAGAGCGCGCCGTAATCGGGCATCGCGGGCACGTCGAACAGCACGTGGCCGGCGGCGACGTAGGCGTGGCCGGACGCGACCAGCGCCTCGATCATCGCGACCATCTCGGCGATGTGGTCGGTGGCGCGCGGCTCGATCATCCGCGGGCGCTCGCCGGGCACGTTCACGTCCTCCGGCATCAAAACGCCGAGGTCGCGCAGGTCCGCGTGGAAGGCGGCGAGCGTCCCGTCGGTGAGCGCGCGGATGGTGATGCCGCGCTCGGCGGCGCGGGCGTTGATCTTGTCGTCCACGTCGGTGACGTTGCGGGCGTAGGTGACGTACGCCGCGCCGTAGACCCGGCGCAGCAGCCGGAACAGCAGGTCGAAGACGATGATCGGGCGCGCGTTGCCGATATGGGCCGCGTCGTAGACCGTCGGGCCGCAGGCATACATCCGGACATGGCTCGGATCGATCGGCGCGAAGGCCTCCTTGGCTCCGGTCAGCGTGTTGTAGAGCCGCAACATCGGCGCCATGAAACGTCCCTCGTCCTTCGCGGCCGCGATCCCGGCGGCGCTGCCCTCGCCGGGCGCCGGACCCGCGAAAACTCTCGTTTGGCGTCAGTGCCCTGGGCGCCGCGCGCCGCCCCCGCGGACGGGGCTCCGCGC
>NZ_VRVH01000301.1:0-5284 GCF_008040095.1 Methylobacterium sp. WL6
GACGTGGCGGTGCTGCACCCGGATTGGCTCGACGCGATGGTCCGTCAGGCGCTGCGGCCGGAGGTCGGCGCGGTCGGCGCCAAGCTGCTCTACGCGAACGGCACGTTGCAGCATGCCGGCGTCGTCGACCTGCTTTGGCCGCTGCCCGAGCCGGCGCCGCGCGTCAGCATCGTGATCCCGTCGCGCGACCGGCTCGACCTGATCGAGCGGGTCTGCCGCGGCGTCCTGCACGAGACCGCCTACCCTGCGATCGAGTGCGTGATCGTCGACAACGGCTCGACCGATCCGGCGGTCCTCGCTCACTACGACGCGCTCCGGCGCGATCGGCGGGTGCGGATCGTCGCGTTCGATGCGCCCTTCAACTTCTCGGCGATGGTCAATGCCGGGGTGGCGGCCGCGACCGGCGCCGTCGTCGTGCTGCTCAACAACGACGTGGCGGTGCTGCACCCGGATTGGCTCGACGCGATGGTCCGTCAGGCGCTGCGGCCGGAGGTCGGCGCGGTCGGCGCCAAGCTGCTCTACGCGAACGGCACGTTGCAGCATGCCGGCGTCGTCGTCGGGCTCGGCGGGCGGGCCGGGCACATCCTGCGCAAGCGCCCCGCGGGCAGCCCCGGCCGTCTCGGGCAGATGCGGGTCGCGCACGAGGTCTCGGCCGTCACCGCCGCGTGCCTCGCTGTTTCACGGGAAAACTATCGGGCGGTCGGCGGCTTCGACGCGGAGGCGTTCCCGGTCGATTTCAACGACGTGGATTTCTGCCTCCGCCTCGGGGCGGCCGGTTGCAAGACGGTGTGGACGCCGGCCGCCACCCTGGCCCACCTCGAATCGGTCAGCCGCGGCCCGTCGGTGGGCGCCAAGCGCATCCGGTTCGAGGCGGAGGCCGCCCGCTTCACCGAGCGCTGGCGCGACGTGATCCGGCACGATCCGTCCTATCATCCCGCCCTGTCGCTCACGACCTTCGGCGAGGACCTGGAATAGCCATGGCTGGCTCGGGCACGCGCGCCGTCGCCGCCACCCTGGCGCGTCATCCGCGGCGGACCTTCGCGATCCTCTGGGCCCGCCTCACCGGCCGGCGCCTGCGCGCGCGCCAGCGATGCGCGGCCCTCGTCGGCATCGATCACCGCCTGGCGCTGCCGCCCGGGATCCTGGACCGGTTTCCGACCGAGCCCGTCCCGTCGGACGATCCCGACCTCCGCCTGCTCACGGCACCGGGTCACGCGCTCGTCGCGGGTGCCCGCCGGGCCTTCGCCGCCGCCTTCGCCGCCGATCCGAGCCTGCATGCGCTCTACGGCGACGCGCTGGTCCAGGCTTCGCCCGGCGGCCCGGTGTTCCCGCTGCTGCGCCCGGCCTTCGATCCCGACTACCTGATGGCCGTCGATTGGCTCGGCCCGGTGCTCGCCGTGCGCCGGACGAGCCTTTGCGCGATCGCCGGCGGGGACGCGGAGATCTCGGCCCTCGACGCCGCCTTGCGCATCGTCGAGCGCTTCGGCCCGGACGCGATCGGGCACCTGCCGGGGATCGTGTCGGTTCGGATCGGGCCGGACCTCGCTTCCGACCGCGCGTCTTCCCTCCCCCCTCTGCGGGGGAGGGGACCCTCCGAAGGCGGGCGGGAGAGGGGAGCGACCGATCTGGCTACGGCGCTCCCCGCTCCCGACCCTCGCTCGCGCGAGGCCCACACTCTCCCGCTTCAGGGCGAGGGAAGGCGGGGGCCGCGAGACGCACATCTCGAAACCCGGCTCGCCAGCCTACGCCGCCACCTCGACCGCACTGGTCGGGCCGCGACCGGGCTGGCGCGCGAACCCGACGGCGTCGTCTCGGCCCTGCATCCGCTGCCCGATCCGCTTCCCCTGGTCAGCGTCATCGTCCCGACCCGCGACCGGGTCGATCTGCTGCGCGCGTGCCTCGACGGCCTGCGCACCCGCACCGACTGGCCGAGCCTCGAGATCCTGATCGCCGACAACGACAGCCGCGCGCCCGAGACCCTGGCCTACTTCCGCGCCCTCGAAGGCGAGGGGGTGCGCATCGTCGCCTGCCCGGGCCCGTTCGACTTCGCCGGCATGAACAACGCCGCCGCCGCGCTGGCGCGGGGCGCGCTGCTCGCCTTCGTCAACAACGACGTCGAGGCCTTCAGGCCGGACTGGCTCGGGCGGATGGTGCGCGAGGCGCTGCGGCCCGAGATCGGCGCGGTCGGCGCCAAGCTGCTCGACGGGGAGGGCCGGATCCAGCACGGCGGCATCGTGCTCGGCACCGGAGGCCTCGCCACCCACGCGCATCGGCACTTCCCCGGGGACGCCCCCGGCGACGGCATGCGCCTGCGGGCGACGCATGCGGTCTCGGCCGTCACCGCCGCCTGCCTCGTGGTCGAGGCGGCCAAGTTCCGCGCGGTCGGCGGCTTCGACGCCGCGCATTTCGCGGTCGACTTCAACGACGTCGACCTGTGCCTGCGCCTGAACGCGGCCGGCCACCGCACGCTGATGGTGCCAGGCGCGGTGCTGCATCACCGCGAGGGCGCGAGCCGTAGGCGCTCGCCGGAGGCCGAAAGCCGCCACGCCCGCGAGGTCGCGGCATTCAAAATGCGATGGGGGCCGCTGCTGGCGCAGGACCCCCATTATCATCCGGGCTTCGATCCCGATCTCTCGACCCACGCCCGGCTGCGCGCGGGCGCCGTCGACGGCCCTACTGGACCAGGCGCGGTCCGCCGGTCTGGACCTTCTCGTTCTCCGACATGATCCCGAGCCGCTTGGCGACCTCGGTATAGGCCTCGATCAGGCCGCCGAGATCCTTGCGGAAGCGGTCCTTGTCGAGCTTGTCGGCGGACTTGATGTCCCACAGCCGGCACGAATCCGGGGAGATCTCGTCGGCGACGACGATGCGCATCATGTCGCCTTCCCACAGGCGGCCGGTCTCGATCTTGAAGTCGACCAGGCGGATGCCGACGCCGAGGAACAGGCCCGACAGGAAGTCGTTGACGCGGATCGCCAGCGCCATGATGTCGTCGATCTCCTGGGGCGTCGCCCAGCCGAACGCGGTGATGTGCTCCTCCGACACCATCGGGTCGTTGAGCGCGTCGTTCTTGTAGTAGAACTCGATGATCGAGCGCGGCAGCTGGGTGCCCTCCTCGAGCCCGAGCCGCGTCGCCAGCGAGCCGGCGGCGACGTTGCGCACCACCACCTCGAGCGGGATGATCTCGACTTCGCGGATCAGCTGCTCGCGCATGTTGAGCCGGCGAATGAAATGGGTCGGCACGCCGATGTCGTTGAGGTGCTGGAAGACGAACTCCGAGATCCGGTTGTTCAGCACGCCCTTGCCGTCGATGATCTCGTGCTTCTTCGCGTTGAAGGCGGTCGCGTCGTCCTTGAAGTGCTGGATGAGCGTTCCCGGCTCCGGACCCTCGTAGAGGACCTTCGCCTTGCCCTCGTAGATGCGACGGCGGCGGTTCATAGGCGTGTACCGTGGTTTGAGGAAGTCCATCGGGCCGTGGCTCCTTGGCGACGAGACGTGCGCGGATTCCGCGGCGTTCAGACCTCGGGAGAGGTCGGGCCGCGGGCACATGTCATGGCTGGGAACCCCGGCGACCGTGCCGCAAACTACCCGAAGCGCGCTGGCAGCACAACGCGTTAGCCGGGTGGGGGATACGCGCGGCGCGCCTTCCTCGGCCTTGGTCGACGGCGGCGTTCGTCCGTCGCGCGCACGCTTCCCGCGCCCGCCCCGTCATCCCGGGCTCGCCTTCGGCGCCCCGGGATGGCGGGCGGGATGGCGGGATGCCTTCCCCCTTGCAGGCCTCGCACCGGGGCGCCCCCTCACGCCGTCTTGTCCGGGTAGCGGCACAGGTCGGCGATCGGGCAGTTCGGGCAGTCGGGCTTGCGCGCCTTGCAGACGTAGCGGCCGAACAGGATCAGCCAGTGGTGGGCATTGAGGCGGAAGGGCTCGGGCACCAGCGCCTCCAGCCCGGCCTGGACCTTGTCGGTGGTGGCGGCGACCACCAGCGGGATGCGGTTGGCGACGCGGAAGATGTGGGTGTCGACCGCGATGCGGGCCTCGCCGAAGGCGACGTTGAGCACCACGCTCGCGGTCTTGGCGCCGACGCCGGGCAGCACCTGCAGCTCCGCTTGGCTGCGCGGAACCACCCCGCCGTGCTGCTCGACCAGGATGCGCGAGAGCGCGATCACGTTCTTCGCCTTGGTGTTGAACAGTCCGATCGTGCGGATGAAGTCGCGCACCCGGTCCTCGCCGAGCGCCAGCATCGCCTCCGGGGTGTCGGCGATCGCGAAGAGCGGCCCGGTCGCCCGGTTCACGCCGACGTCGGTCGCCTGGGCCGACAGCACCACCGCGACGAGCAGCGTGTAGGGGTTGAGGAACGTGAGCTCGGCCCGCGGCTCGGGATTGGCCGCCCGCAGGCGCGAGAAGATCGCGACGACGGCCTCGGGGCCGACCGGATCGGGCGCGCGGGTGGCGCATGCGACGATCGGTCGGGCGAGCGTGCCCCCGATCGCGGCTTTCTTCACGGCGGGCGGCTTCCTGGCTGGCATCGTCGGGTTATATTGGCCCCATGGCGAGCGGCAACCTCCACGTCCACCCGGACGGCCTCGATCCCGATACCATCGACCGGCCGGTGTTCTCGGCCACCATCCGGCCGGCCCAGTCCCTGAGCCGCGCCGGCTTCAAGGTGGTGATGACGGGCTGCTGCCTGGTCTCGCTGGTGATCTCGGTCTGGTGCTGGCGCATGGGCTTCTGGCCGGTCGCCGGCTTCTTCGGCCTCGACATGCTGGCGATCTACGCCGCGCTCAAGGTCAGCTTCCGCCGCGGCCGCTCCTTCGAGGAGGTGATGATCTCCCAGCTCGAGATCCTGCTCACCCGCGTCAGCCACCGCGGCGAGCGCCACCAATGGCGCTTCAACCCGCTCTGGACCAAGCTCACCCAGGTCGAGGACGAGGAGTTCGGGTTGCAGCGCCTGACCCTGGTCTCGCGCCGGGAATACGTCGTCGTCGCCCGCGACGCCTCGCCCGACGAGCGCGCCCGCATCGCCCGCGGCCTCACCGGCGCGCTGGCGCAGGTGAAGAAGGGGTACTGACCGGGGCGCCGCGTGTCTCCCGGCCGCGCCGGCACGGAAGATGCCTCGTCCCCCACACCCCAGCGGATGACGCCCGTGCACGACACCACCACCATCGACCGACGCGCCCTGCTCGGCGGGATCGCGACGGCTGCGGCCCTCGCGGCATCGCCCGCCCGGGCGGGCGCTGCCGCGAGGGCCGCAGCCGTCGGTGTCGCGTATACACATCTACGAGCC
>NZ_VRVH01000302.1:0-5240 GCF_008040095.1 Methylobacterium sp. WL6
GGCGAGCCCCGCGCCCGCGGTCAGCGTGGTCGAGGCGGCGCGCCGCGAGATCGTCGAGAGCGTGGTCGTCACCGGCACGCTGGTGCCGCGCGACGAGATCCTGGTGACGCCCGAGATCGACGGTTACCGCGTCACCGAGGTCCTGGTCGAGGAGGGCGCGCGCGTCGCCCGCGGCCAGGTGCTCGCCCGCCTGTCGCACGACTTGATCGACCGCCAGCTCGCCCAGCAATCCGCCCTGGTGGACAAGGCCACCGCCGCCGTCCCGCAGGCCGAGAGCACCATCGAGCAGGCGGAAGCCGCCGCCGTCGAGGCGCGCCTCGCGTTCGACCGCGCCAAGCAGCTGATGCAGACCGGGAACGGCACGGCGGCGATCCTGGAAGGGCGCACCTCCACCCTGCGCCAGGCCGAGGGCAAGCTCGCCTTCGCCCGCAACGGCCTGGTCATCGCGAAGGCCGAGCTGGCCCAGGCGAAGGCGGTGCGCGACGAGCTGGAGCTGCGGCTCGCCCGCACCGAGATCCGCGCGCCGGAAGCCGGCATCGTCAACCGCCGCACCGCGCGCGTCGGCATCACCGCCTCGTCCGCGGCCGAGCCGCTGTTCCGCCTGATCGCCCGGGGCGAGATCGAGCTCGAAGGCGAGGTCGTCGAGACCAAGCTGCCGCTGCTGCGGGAGGGCCGCCCGGCCTGGATCGAGATCGGCGCGGGCGCACGCGTCCAGGGCAGCGTCCGCGCGGTCTACCCGGAGGTCGACCGGGCGAGCCGGCTCGGCAAGGTCCGCGTCCGGCTCGAGGCCGACCCGCGGCTGCGCATCGGCACCTTCGCCCGCGGCGCGGTCGAGATCGCCCGCACCCGCGGCGTCGCCGTTCCCCAGGCCGCGGTGCTCTACGGCGGCCCGGCGCGCAGCAGCGTCCTCGTGGTCGCCGGCGACACGGTCGAGGCCCGCCAGGTCCGCACCGGCCTGTCCGACGACGACGACATCGAGATCCGCAGCGGGCTCTCCGAGGGCGAGCGCGTCGTCGCCCGCGCCGGCAGCTTCCTGCGGGACGGCGACAAGGTCCGCCCCGTTCCGCTGGCGGCCGTCGCCCCGGCCGTGGCCGAGGCGCCGTCGCCCGAGGCGAGCGCCGACGCCGGCGTCCCCTGAGCCGACGCCGCCCCGCCAAGTGATGCAGAAGGAACGGGCCGCCCGATGCGCCTGAACGTCTCGGCCTACGCGATCCGCAACCCGATCGGGCCGCTGGTCCTGTTCCTCGTGCTGATCGTGCTCGGCCTCGTCAGCTTCCGCGGGCTCGCGGTGACGCGGATGCCGAACGTCGACGTTCCGATCGTCTCGGTGGCGATCACGCAGTCGGGCGCGGCGCCCTCCGAGCTCCAGACCCAGGTCACGAAATGGGTCGAGGACTCGATCGCCGGCGTGCGCGGGGTCAAGCACATCACCTCGGCGATCACCGAGGGCTCGTCCGTCACCACCGTCGAGTTCCGGCTTGAGGTGAACACCGACCGGGCCGTCAACGACGTCAAGGACGCGGTCTCGAAGATCCGCATCAACCTGCCGCGCACCATCGACGAGCCGGTGATCAGCCGGGTCGAGATCGCCGGCCTGCCGATCCTGATCTACGGCGTCACCGCGCCGGCGATGACGCCCGCCGACCTGTCCTGGCTCGTCGAGGACAGGTTCGCGCGCATCCTCCAGGGGGTGAAGGGCGTCGGCGGCGTCGAGCGGGTCGGGGGCGTGGCGCGCGAGATGCGCATCGAGCTGCAGCCCGACCGGCTGCTGGCGCTCGGCATCACCGCGGCCGACGTCAACCGGCAGGTGCGCCTGACCTCGGCCGACATGGCGGGCGGACGCGGCGAGGTCGGCGGGCGCGAGCAGTCGATCCGGACGCTGGCCGCCTCGCGGACGCTCGCCGACCTCAAGGCCACCTCCATCGTCCTGCACGGCGGCCGCAAGGTGCGCCTCGCGGATCTGGCCACCGTGCGGGACGCGATCGAGGAGCCGCGCACCTTCGCCCGCTTCGACGGCCGGCCGGTGGTCGCCTTCGCGGTCTCGCGCGGCTCGGGCGCGAGCGACGCCGAGGTCGCCGCCGGCGTCGAAAGGAAGATCTCGGAGTTCGCGACCAGCTACCCCGACGTCAAATTCGAAAGGATCGACTCCTCGGTCTCGGCCACGATCGGCTCCTACGATTCTGCGATGCACACCCTGATCGAGGGCGCGGCGCTCGCCGTGCTGGTGGTGTTCCTGTTCCTGCGCGACTGGCGCGCGACGCTGATCGCGGCCTTGGCCCTGCCGCTCTCCGTGTTCCCGACCTTCTGGGCGATGGACGCGCTCGGCTTCACCCTGAACGGCATCAGCCTGCTGGCGATCACCCTGGTGACCGGCATCCTGGTCGACGACGCCATCGTCGAGATCGAGAACATCGTCCGCCACATGCGGATGGGCAAGTCCGCCTACCGGGCGGCGATCGAGGGCGCCGACGAGATCGGGCTCGCCGTCATCGCCATCACCGCGACCCTGATCGCGGTGTTCGCGCCGGTGTCGTTCATGCCGGGGATCGCCGGGCGCTACTTCATCCAGTTCGGGCTCACCATCGCGGTCTCGGTGTTCATGTCGCTGCTGGTCGCGCGGCTGATCACGCCGATGCTCGCGGCCTACTTCCTGCGCGACCACGCCCACCACGCGGAGCGCGAGGGGCCGGTGATGCGCGCCTACGGCCGCCTCGTCGGCTGGTCGGTGCGCCACCGGGTGGTCACCCTCCTCGTCGGGCTGGCCCTGTTTGCCGGCTCGCTCGCCTCCACCGGCCTGCTGCCCTCGGGCTTCGTGCCGAAGCAGGACAACGCCCGCACCCTGTTCATGCTCGAGCTGGCGCCGGGCGCGCGGCTCGCCGACACCATCGCCGTGTCCGACCGGGTGGTCGCGCGCATCCGCGCCCTGCCCGAGGTGGTCTCGGTCTTCGTCGACGGCGGCCGGCAGGTCGGCGGCAAGCGGGAGACGCGGCTGGCCACGCTCACCGTCAACCTGACGCCGAAGAACGCCCGCGCCCAGTCGCAGGCCGCCGTCGAGACCGAGATCGCCGGGCTGATCGCGCAGGAGCCCGACATCCGCTCGTGGTCCCTGCGCGACTCGGGCCAGCGCGACCTCGCCCTCGTGGTCGGCGGCCCCGATGCCGGCGTTGTGGCCGAGGTCGCCGCCAGGCTCCAGCGCGACATGGCCGCGATCCCCCACCTCGTCGCGGTGATGTCGACGGCGCCCCTGAACCGCACCGAGGTCCGCATCCGCCCGAAGCCCGGCGTCGCGGCCGACCTCGGCGTCTCGACCGACGCCATCGCCGAGACGGTGCGGGTCGGAACGATCGGCGACATCGGCCTGAACCTCGCCAAGTTCAACGCCGCCGACCGCCAGATCCCGATCCGGGTGCAGCTGCCCGACAGCGCCCGCGGCACGGTCTCGCGGCTGGAGAACCTGAAGGTGCCGGCCAACAACGGCACCGCGGTGCCGCTGGCGGCGGTGGCCGACATCGAGCTCGACCAGGGCCCGGGCGCGATCGACCGCTACGACCGCGTCGTGCGCGTGGCCGTGGAGGCCAACATGGAGGGCTCGGACGCGCTGGGCTCGCTGATCGCCCAGGCGCTGGAGACGCCGACCGCCAAGAGCTTGCCGCCGGGCGTCACCATCCGCCAGACCGGCGACGCCGAGATCATGGGCGAGGTCTTCTCCGGCTTCCTCCTGGCGATGGGCGCCGGCATCATGATGGTGTACGCCGTGCTCGTGCTGCTGTTCGGCTCGTTCCTGCAGCCGCTGACGATCCTGTTCTCGCTGCCGCTCTCGATCGGCGGCGCGATCCTCGGCCTGCTCGTGATGAGCATGCCGATCTCGATGCCGGTGGTGATCGGCATCCTGATGCTGATGGGGCTGGTGACCAAGAACGCGATCATGCTGGTGGATTTCGCCGTCGAGGAGATGGGGCGCGGCGTCGATCCCGTCACCGCGATCGTCGAGGCCGGCCGCAAGCGTGCCCGCCCGATCGTGATGACGACGATCGCCATGGCCGCCGGCATGGTGCCCTCCGCGATGGCGCTCGGCGTCGGCGGCGAGTTCCGCGCGCCGATGGCGGTCGCGGTGATCGCCGGGCTGATCGTCTCGACCCTGCTCTCGCTGGTCTTCGTGCCGGCGGTGTTCCTGCTGATGGAGGGCTTGAGCCGCGTCCTCGGACGGGTGCTCGGCCGCTTCGTCGGCGCCCGCGACGAGGCCGGCACCGCGCCCGCGGCCCATCCCTCCCCTTCCCCCTGAGGAAACCGAATGACCGTCATGTCCGCCCGCGTCTCGACCTTCGCCCTCCTCGGCCTCGCCGCCGCCTCCGCCCTCGGGTCCAGCCCGGCGGCCGCGGCCGACCCCACCGGCACCTGGTTCACCGAGGACGGGCGCGCCCGGGTGCGGACCGAGCATTGCGGGCCGGGCGGCGCGAACCTGTGCGGCTACGTCGTCTGGGGCTCGAAGCCGCTGGGCGAGGACGGCAAGCCGAAGATCGACCGCTACAACCCCGACCCGAAGCGGCAGGCCCGGCCGCTCCTCGGCCACCAGATGATCCTCGGCCTGAAGCGCAACGAGGAGGGCCGGTTCGTCGGCAAGATCTACAACGGCGACAACGGCAAGTCCTACGACGTGACGATCTGGAGCGAGACCCCCGCCGAGCTGTCGGTGAAGGGCTGCCTGATCTCCGTGCTGTGCCAGACCCAGACCTGGACGCGGGTGGGCGACGTGGTGCCCGGCCAGCTCACCGCCGCGACCGACACCCCCGGCGGCCCGCGCTCGGACCCGGAATGGGCGGGGAAGCCCGGAGCCGCGCCGAAGCCCGCGGCCGCCAAGCCGGCGGGTGCGCCAACGCCGAAGTAGCGGCGCGGCGTTCTGGCGAACGCGCCTCGCCCCAAACCACCCCCTCATCCTGAGGTGCGGCCGCGCGGCGGCCGCCGCGAAGGAGCCTTCCAGTGGTCGCGCGATCCCCGGGAGCCTCCTTCCAGGCGTCCGCTTCGCGCAAGCACCTCAGGATGAGGGCACGGGCGGGACGAGTGGTTGGAAGTTCCCGAGAACGGAGCCGCTGTCCGCGGCGGGTCAGCCGGTGGTTCCCGGCACGCGGGTCGATCGCGAGTTGAGCGTGCCGTGGCTTTCGGCCAGCGCCCGCGTCGCCGCCGCGACCGCCGCCGCGCCGTCGTCGAAGCCGCCCTCGACGGCCTCGCCGCGGCGTTGGCCA
>NZ_VRVH01000303.1:0-5201 GCF_008040095.1 Methylobacterium sp. WL6
ACGCTGCGGTCGGCGCGTTCGCGCAGCAGCGCGGCGGCCGCGGCCAGCGCGGCGGCCAGGACGAAGCCGGCGCCGAGGAACAGCAGCGGCTTCGGGGTGACCGGCGCGGCCGGCACGTCGGCGAGGCTGACGAGCCGGGTGCTGCCGACGAGGATGCGGCGCTCGGTCTCGAGCTCGTTGGCGCGCTTGTACAGGTCGGTGTACTGGCCGCGCTTGATCTCGGCGTTGCGCACCATGCCGGCGACGACCGATTCGTCGTCCATCGCGGACGCCGCCTCGGCCTTCGCGGTCTCCATCTGCTGGCGCAGCGACTTGGCGAGCGCGCTCGACGCGTCGAAGGTCTTCTTCAAGCCGGCGCTGATGCTCGCGACCTCCCGGTCGACGCGCAGCTTCAGGCCGGCGAGCTCCGTGCGCATCGCCTGCAGCGTCGGATGGTTCGGCCCCAGCACCGTGCCGGTGTTGGCGATCTGCGCGGCCACCACGTTCATCTGCTGCTTGAGGTCGCCGATCGTCCGGCTCGCCAGCACCGCCGGGGCGTTGATCGAGCCCCGGGCCTGGTCGGCGTTGATCTCGGAGAGGCGCGCCGCGGCGTCGGCCTTGGCGGTCTCGGCCGCCGAGAGCTGCTGGGTGATGGTGCTGAGCCGCTCGGAGGTGATCGGCGCGTTGGCGCCCGACATCAGGCCCTTGCGCCGGCGGAAGGCCTGGATCTTGGCCTCGTCGTCGCGCAGGGACGCGTCGAGCTGGCGGATCTCCTTCCACAGCCACTCGGTCGCCGCCTCGCGGCTGTTGGCGAGCACGCCGCGCTGGTCGTCGAGGAAGGCCGTGATCAGCGCGTTGGTCAGCGCCTGGGAGGTCTCGGCGTTCGGCGAGCGGTAGGCGATGTTGATGACGCGCGAGCGGCCGGCGCCGGTGACGACGTAGCGGCGCTGCAGGTAGTCGACCACCAGGTCGGTGTTGCCGCGCAGCTTGTCGCAGCCGTCCTCCTTGGGCGGCAGCAGGCTCGCGAGGAGCCCGCCGCGCGCGATTTGCCGGCACTCGGCCACAACCTTCTCGACGACGTCGCCCGAGGCGACGAGGCGCATGATCCGCGGCGCGCGGATCACCAGCATCTGGCTCTCGATGTCGGCCGGGTCGCCGAGCTTCTGGATCCAGGCGACCGACGCGTTGGCGTTGTTGCTGCCGGGCTCCGGCTCGGCCACGATCACCGAGCCGACCGCCAGGTACTGCACCGGCGCGACCATCAGCAGCCCGATCGCCACCGACATGACGCCGATGAAGACCGCCGCGAACAGGCGCCGCCGCCGCCAGATCGTCGCGAACGGGCCGGCCTGGTCGGTGGCCGGGCCCGAACGCGGCGCGGCCGGCACGGCGGTGCGGGCGGGGTTGAGGTAGGACGTCGTCATCGTCGACCACCGGGTCTGGCGCCGGTTCGCGAACGGGGTCGCGCGACCGTGCGGAAGGGATTGTGAGGTTCGGGCCGCCGCGCGCGGGCCGAGCGTGGCGGATTCGGTCAGGCCAGGGCCTTGAGGCGGTGGCCCGAGCGCTCCTGGCCGGCGCCGAGGTCGCGGTGGAGGGCCATCTGCTCGTCGACGAAGCCGGCGAACCGGGTGCGGAACACCTCCGGGGCGAACAGCGCCGCCTGGGCGCGGCAGGCGGCGCGCGAGAACATGCCCTCCTGCTCCGTGAAGTCGCGGACGCAGGCCGCGATCGCGGCGGGGTCCGGCTCGGCGAAGAACATGCCCGAGCGGTTGGGCGGGAGCGTCGCCACGGTCTCGCGCGCGCCGCCGCGGCCGAGCGCCAGCACGGGGGTGCCCTCGGCCTGCGCCTCCACCGGGATGATCCCGAAATCCTCCTCCGCCGCGAACACGAAGGCGCGCGCCGTCCCCATCAGCCGGCGGAGCTCGGAATCCCCGACGAAGCCGGCGAACGTCACGTTCGGCCCGGCCGCCTCGCGCAGGCGCGCCTCCTCGGAGCCGGTCCCGGCGACGACGAGCCGGAGGTCCGGCATCAGGGCGAAGGCCTCGATCACCGCGCGCACGTTCTTGTACCCCACGAGGCGGCTCGCCACGAGGAAGTGGTCGCCGCGCGGCAGGTCCGCCCGGATCGCCGATTGCGTGACCGGCGGATGGATCACCTCGGCGGCGCGGCCGTAGACCTTGCGGATGCGCCGGGCGACGAAGGCGGAGTTGGCGACCACCGCGTCCGGCCCGCTGGCGGTGCGGGTGTCCCACAGGCGCATCCGGTGCAGGATCATGCGGGCGACCATGCTCTTGACGCCGTGCTCGTACCCGCTCTCGCGCAGGTAGCTGTGCTGCATGTCCCAGGCGTAGCGCATCGGCGAATGGATGTAGGACACGTGGACCTGGCTCGGCCCGGTCAGGATGCCCTTGGCGACGGCGTAGCTGCTCGAGATCACGAGGTCGTAGGCCGAGAGGTCGAACTGCTCGACGGCGATCGGCATCAGCGGCAGGTAGGCGCGGTGCCGGGTGCGCACCAGCGGCATCCGCTGCAGGAAGCTCGTCCGCGTGGCGCCGACGCCGATCTTGGCGCGGTCGGCCGGGCTCAGGAAGTCGAACAGCGTGAAGACGTCCGCCTCGGGATAGATCGCCAGGATCTCGTGCAGGACGCGCTCGGCACCGCCGACGACGTAGAGCCAATCATGGACGATCGCGACGCGCATCTTCGAGACCTCGAAGGAAGGGGGCACCGAGGCGAAGCCCGGTATGGATGCAACTTACAGGTGTAGTCACCTGAATGGTCGCGGCCAATGCTGGTGATAGGCGGAGATGCTTGCACTTTTAGAAATATCGACGGCTCAAAGGCCTGCCGACAGCGCAAAGACTGCTGAATTCGTCCGCTTGGTAAATCTTAACTATGCTGAAGCGGCTCGGCGCGCGGTTCCGGCCCGCCGCCGGCCGCGCCGGCCTCAGAGCGGGCGCGGCGGCGGGTCGGCGCCTGCGAGCACGGCGTCGAGGAGGTCGGCGTAGCCGCGGGCGGTGGCGTCCCAGGTGTAGCGGGCCTGGTTGCTCCGGCCCTTCGCGACCAGGCTCTCGCGCAGGGCCGGCTCTTCGATCAGCCGGCGCAGGCAGGCGGCCAGGGCGCCGGCATCGGTGGGATCGAAGGTCAGGGCGCCCTCCCCTGCGACCTCCGGCGTCGCGGAGCGGTCCGAGCACACCACCGGGCAGCCGAGCGCCTGCGCCTCCAGCACCGGCAGGCAGAAGCCTTCCGCGAAGGACGGGACGCAGAGGCACAGCGCGCCGCGGTAGAGCGCGGCGAGCCTCTGGTCGTCGATGCGCGACAGGCGGACCACGCGGGAAGCCGCCCCGAGCCGCCGGAGCGTCCCGGCGACGGCGTCGGCGGGGTCCTCGCCGACATGGACGACGGCGAGATCGGGATGGGCGTGCGCGATCGAGGCCACCGCTTCGGCGAGCAGGCCGAAGTTCTTGTTGTGCGTGGCGTTCCCGACGGCGAGCACGTAGGGGCCGGCGACCTCCGCGGGCGCCCCGACGGCGAGGGCCGCAGGGTCGAGCACGGAAGCCGAGGGGATCACGCGGGCGCGCCCGCGGACGGCAGGGTAATGCTGCTCCAGGTCGCGCCGCGTCGCGTCCGAGACGGCGACGACGGCGTGGTTGCGCGCCAGCATCAGCCGGAAGATCCAGTCGGTGGTGAGCGCCTCGCGCGGGCCGGTGCTCTGAGGGATCGTGCGGAAGTACAGGTCGTGGACCACGACGATGCGCGCTCGCCCGCCGGCGCCCGCGCCGTAGGGGTCGATGTTCAGCACCACGTCGATGGCGTGCCGCCGGCAGCAGGCCGGAACGGTGACGAGCTGGGCCAGCACGTCAAGGACCACGATGCGCGGGCGGCGCACCGTCACGACCGCGACGGCGTCGCGCCACGCCGCGGGAAGCTCGGCCCGGGTCCAGGGCGAGCGCAGCACCACGGCGACGTCGGGCCGCCGGACGAGCTCGCCGATCAGCGCGAAGGCGACGCGGGCGACGCCGGACGGCTTGCCGCCGAACTGGCTCGGCATGTTGAGCAGGATGCGCTTCATCGACTGGCAATAACCCCGGACTAGGGTCGATCTAGCACCGTCAGATTGATCAGATGCGTATTCTCCACCTCTCATCGCTGTATCAGCCCGAACAGGTCGGGGGGGCGGAGCTGATGGTGGAGACCCTCGTGCGGATGCAGGCGGGTCTCGGGGCGCAGGTCGGCGTCGCCTGCCTGTCGCGCCGGGCGGAGCCGCCCGACCGGTCGGGCGCGGCGACGATCTACCGCCTCGGCCACGGCACGCCGTTCCACGTCCTCGACTGGGCCGAGCACGGGCGGCTCGACCACCTGCGCTACAAGCTCGCCGCGCAATGGGACGGGCGCACGCTCGCCGCGATGGAGGCCGCGGTGCGGGATTTTTCGCCCGACGTGGTGAACACGCACTCGATGTCGGAGCTGACGCCGCGGATCTGGCCGATGGTGCGCCGGCTCGGGGTGCCGGTCGTCCACACGCTGCACGACTTCACGAGCCTGTGCAGCAACGGCGCGATGGTGCGGCACGGCCGCGCCTGCGAGCGGCAGCACGCCAAGTGCCGCGCCTACGCGCTCCTGCACCGGCTCTGCCAGCGGCCGGTCGACGCCGTGGTCGGCGTCGGCAGCGACATCCTCGCCCGCCACCTCGCGGCCGGGTTCTTCCGCGACGTGCCGGCCGCGTTGCGGCAGGTGATCTGGAACCCGATCGAGGCGGGGCCGCCGCCGGCGCCGCGCGCCCTCCCCTCGGGCGGGGTCACGTTCGGCTACATCGGCCGGATCGAGCCGTCGAAGGGCGTCGACACCCTGATCGAGGCCTGCCGGCTCGAATATCCGCACTACACCCGCCCCCGCGACTGGGAGGGCCGGACGATCCCGGAGGTGCTGACCGGCGGCGACCACGGCGCAATCCGCGCCTGGCGCCGGGCCGAATCCGAGCGGATCACCGCCGAGCGCCGGCCGGATCTGATGGCGTGGCCGCGCGGCGGCTGAGGCGCATCCCGGCAGGCGCGCGAACACCGCGGCGCGATGCAAGCGGATCGGGGTGTCCACGCGTCCCCAGCCCTTGCACCGCTGCCGGCATCGGCGCATCCCGGCGGCGGGACACGCCTCCCCGACGAGGTGCGCCCATCTGTAAGGATGGATCCTCATGTTGCGCCGACCCGACACCCGCCCCCGGG
>NZ_VRVH01000304.1:0-5200 GCF_008040095.1 Methylobacterium sp. WL6
CCGCCGACACGGTCGGCCGCCGGCTGGATCGGGCGATCGGCACCGTCGAGACCGTGCTCGCCCGCCCGGACCCTTGACCGGGCGGCGCGCACGCGCCCAATCCGCCGACGTCCCGATTTTCTCGTCCTCGGCCGACCTGCAGCACGAATGCCCCAGATCAGCGTCACCATCGACGGCAAGAGCTACCGCATGGCCTGCGGCGAGGGCGAGGAGGCGCATCTGGCAGCGCTCGCCGCCGACCTCGGCGCGCGGGTCGCCGACATGCGCAAGGCCTTCGGCGAGATCGGCGACATGCGCCTGCAGGTGATGGCGGCGCTGACCATCTCCGACGAGGTGTCGGAGCTGAAGCGCCGGCTCGCGGTGGCGGAGGCCGAGGCCGAGCGGCTGCGCGCCGAGGCGGCCGCGTCGCAGGCGGTCGAGGCGGATCGGTCGGCCCGCGTCTCCGACGGCGTGTCGCGGGCCGCCGAGCGGATCGAGCGGATGGCCCGCACCCTCGCCGCCACCGCCGGGCCGGCGGGCGCCGACCATCGCTGATCGTCCCGGAACGATGCCAATCCGATGAAGCTTGGCCGGCTCCGGCTGCGTTGTTCGGGCTGATGCGGCGCGTCCGCCGCCCCGAATAAAGGTTCTCCATGACCATGACGATCACCGGCATCCGCGCGCGCCTCGTGCTCGGCAGCGCCCTCCTTGCCGGAACCGCGCTCTCCGGCGCCGCCGTGGCGCAGGAAACGGTCGCGTCCCAGCCCGGCACCGCGCCGGCGCTGACCAAGGTGGCGAGCTTCGAGCATCAGGTCACCGGCGTCACCGTCGGAAAGGACGGGCGCATCTTCGTCAACTTCCCGCGCTGGACCGAGGATACCGCGATCTCGGTCGCCGAGCTGAAGGACGGCAAGCTGACGCCGTTCCCCGATGCCGAGTGGAACGCGTGGCGCAACGCGAAGAAGGACGAGGTCGACGCGCGCAACCACTGGATCTGCGTGCAGAGCGTGGTCGCCGACCCGAAGGGCAACGTCTGGGTGCTCGATCCGGCCGCCCCCGCGATGGCGGCGGTGGTCAAGGACGGGCCGAAGCTCGTCGAGATCGACCTGAGCACCAACAAGCCCGCCCGCACCATCGCCTTCGACGAGACGGTGGCGCCCCAGGGCTCGTACCTGAACGACGTGCGCTTCTCGCCCGACGGCAAGACCGCCTACCTCACCGATTCCGGCGCGAGCGGCGCCCTCGTCGTGGTCGACCTCGACAGCGGCAAGGCCCGTCGCCTGCTCGACGGCGACCCGACCACCATGCCCGACAAGAGCGTGACCGTGACCTACGACGGCAAGCCCCTGCGCCGGCCCGACGGGCGCGGCGTCGAGTTCGCGGCCGACGGCATCGCGCTCTCGCCCGACGGCAAGACGCTCTACTGGCAGGCGATCAAGGGCAAGACGCTCTACAGCCTCCCGACCGACGCGCTGACCGGGTGGTTGACGTCTTCGGTGGTGCCGAGCGCGCTCACCGACAAGAGCCTGTCGGGCAAGGTCGAGACGGTGGGCGAGAACGGCCCCGCCGACGGCCTGATCATCAGCCGGCACGACGGCCGGATGTACGTCAGCGCGCCGGAGGAGAACGCGGTGAAGGTCCGCGACCTGTCCGCCAAGGGCGGGAAGCCGACGGTGCTGATCCAGGATCCGCGCCTGCGCTGGCCCGACACCTTCGCCGAGGCGCCGGACGGCACCATCCTGTTCACGACCTCGCACATTCAGGACTCGGCCTTCTACAAGCCCGACGCCCCGGTGGCCCTGCCGACCGAGCTGTGGAGCATCAAGCCGGGCCCGGTGGACGCCACCGGCTCGACGGGCACGTCGACGAAGTAGGGGGGCGACGCTCTCCCTCCCCCCGCTGCGGGGGAGGGAAGACGGGACGTCGCGAAAACGAGAAAGGCCCGACCATCCGGTCGGGCCTTTCTCGTCATCGATGCGGAGAGGCGTCCTACCCGGCGTAGGCGGCGCCGGTCGTCTGCGGGAAGCGGTCGGCCAGGGCCCGGCGGAGCTTCTCGAGGGCGCGGTTCTCGATCTGGCGGACGCGCTCCTTGGAGATGCCGAGGCGATGCCCAAGGGCTTCCAGCGTGGCCTGATCCTCGGCGAGGCGGCGCTCGCGCAGGATGCGCAGCTCGCGCTCGGACAGGACGGTCAGCGCCTGCTGCAGCCAGAGATGGCGGCGCTCGCCGTCGACCGTGGCGGTCACGGTCTCGTCGGGCAGCGCCGCGCCGTCGACGAGGAAGTCCATGCGCTCGGACGAGGCCTCGCTCTCCTCGCCGACCGAGGCGTTGAGCGACATGTCGGGGCCGGACAGGCGGGCGTCCATCAACGCCACGTCCTCGCGGGAGACGCCGATGGCGGTGGCGATGCGGCGGTGGATCTCGTCGCCGACGCGCTCCTCGGTCGATTGCATCAGGCGTGCGCGCAGCCGCCGCAGGTTGAAGAACAGCGCCTTCTGCGCCGAGCTGGTGCCGCCGCGGACGATCGACCAGTTACGCAGGATGTAGTCCTGGATCGAGGCCCTGATCCACCATGTCGCGTAGGTTGAGAACCGCACCTCGCGCTCCGGCTCGAACCGGGCGGCGGCCTCCATCAGGCCGACATGGCCTTCCTGGACGAGGTCGGCCATCGGCAGGCCGTAATGCCGGAAGCGACCGGCCAGCGCGATCACGAGGCGCATGTGCGCCGAGATCAGCTTGTGGAGGGCGCGCTCGTCGCGCTCGTCCTTCCAGCTCACCGCCAGCCCGCGTTCCTCGTCCCGCTGGAGGAACGGCGCTTCCATCGCGGTGCGAATGAACTGCCGACGAATTCCCGCGATTTCCGCCATGCCGCCTGCCTCTTCCTTCCGAGCGCTGCTGCGGCCTCGGCCGCGTCCTGCGGAGGCACCGGTCCGACCGGGCGTCCACGCAAGGCACCGAACAACGGGAGGGCGAAGGCGAAGGTTCCGCCGGCGATCCAACAGGGCCGAGGATGTCCGGTTCCGTCGGACGCACGATTGCGCGATCGAAGGTTACCCGACCACCGCTCCATCGAGCGGGCGACGGCACGGACGAAAAAGCCCGGCGCTCGCGCGCCGGGCCTGATCGGGATGGGACGGGGCCGGAACGATCCCGGCCGGTGGGCGCGCCCTCAGGCGGCCTCTTCCTGGATGGCCTCGTCGCCGTCGGCCTCGGCTTCCGCCTCCGCTTCGGCCTTGCCGCGACGGGGCGACTTCTGCAGGCTCTGGTCGATCAGCTTGAGCGCCTCGGTCTCGGTGATCCGGTTGACGGTCGAGATCTCGCGCACGATCCGGTCGAGGGCGGCCTCGTAGAGCTGGCGCTCGCTGTAGGACTGCTCGGGCTGGGCCTCCGAGCGGTACAGGTCGCGCACCACCTCGGTGACCGAGAGCAGGTCGCCGGAATTGATCTTGGCCTCGTATTCCTGGGCGCGGCGCGACCACATCGTCCGCTTGACGCGGGCTCGGCCGGTCAGCACGTCGAGGGCCTTCTTCACCAGTTCCGGCTCGGCGAGCTTGCGCATGCCGACGCTGTTGGCCTTCGCGGTCGGCACGCGCAGGACCATCTTGTCCTTCTCGAAGGAGACGACGAACAGCTCGAGCTTGTAGCCGGCGATCTCCTGCTCCTCGATCGCGGTGATGCGGCCGACGCCGTGGGCGGGATAGACCACCGCCTCGCCGGTCTTGAATCCCTGGCGGCCCGTCGTCGGCTTCTTGGCTGTTGTCATGCGAGAAGGGCCTCCAGAACAAAGCGCGGGGGGTTGCAAGCACCCGCGTGACCATGTCTTTCCGGGGTGGGACACCCGGCTTCAACCGCCCGACCGACGCCGCCGACCGGATCGGTCGGGCAGGCGAAAGCTCCCAGGCGCAGCCGTGCGCAGCCCATGATAGAACGGCCGCCGAAGGCGAAGCCTCCAGCAGTCGAGCGCGTGCCACCTGTTATCCTGGACGATCCGGAATTCGCGTTTTTGGACGCGACAGGCAGCACGTCAGGCGCGAGCGACGGCAGGCGGATTGTGTATCACAAATCAACCGTCGAATCAAAGCAGCGCGACGCGCTCCCGACGGTTCGACACCGTCCGAAGCACGTTATGCACGGTTTGGCTGAGGCCGGGACCGAGCCGGCAAGGCAACCGCGGCATCGAGGCCGCGGGCCGATGCTGGGGTGATCAGTCGCCGGTGCCGGGGGCGGCGGAGAAATGCGCCTCGAACTTGCCGGCCACGCCGTCCCACTCCTTGGCGTCGCCGGGAGCGTCCTTCTTCTGGGTGATGTTCGGCCAGTCCTTGGCGTAGTCGGCGTTGACCTTCAGCCAGGTCTCGAGGTTCGGCTCGGTGTCCGGCTTGATCGCCTCGGCCGGACATTCCGGCTCGCAGACGCCGCAATCGATGCACTCGTCGGGATGGATGACGAGCATGTTCTCGCCTTCGTAGAAGCAGTCCACCGGGCAGACTTCCACGCAGTCCATGTACTTGCACTTGATGCAATTGTCGGTGACGACGTAGGTCATGGTGCGATTTTCGTCCTCGATCCGCGCTGGCCGCATCCGCGGTCGCCGGGGGCTCGAACGGTCTCGCGGGCGGGCGAGGACGCGTTCGGCTTGCGTGTCGACGGGCCTTGGGTCGGCCCTTGGATGGCAAGGGCTCTAGCCCCTGCCAAGGGGGCTGACAAGCGCACCCATGCCGCAACCGGCCCGCGGTGCCGGAGTGTGGCTTGTCTACACTGATTCTAGGGGCGGCTCGGGCTCGGAAACCGATCGAGCCTGCGCCGCCTCGCCGCCGGCCGACAGGTCCGCATACAATCGCCGGGCGACCTCGGCCGAGCCGCGGCGCGTCCCGAGGTCGACGACGCGCACGATGATCGTGGCGTGGGCGGCGGCCACCGTCAGCACGTCGCCGACGGCCAAGCCCTTCGCCGGCAGCGTGGTCCGGGTTCCGTTGAGGCGGACGTGGCCGTCCTCGACGAGGCGGGCGGCGAGCGAGCGGGATTTCGCCACCCGCGCGAACCACAGCCACTTGTCCAGCCGCTGCCGCCCTTCCTTCATGCGGACCGGTGATGCCTCAGCGCTTGCCGCCTTCGCCGGATTCGAGCTGCGCCTTCAGGGCGGCGAGCTTGGCGAAGGGCGAATCAGGATCGGGCGCCCGCTCGCGGCGCGGGGGGCGCGCATCCGGCCGGGGGCCGGCATGGCGC
>NZ_VRVH01000305.1:0-5198 GCF_008040095.1 Methylobacterium sp. WL6
ACCGGAACCTCTACGTTCACGAGATGATCCTGGACGGCCACGCCTATTCCGGCGACGCGGCGGTCAACACGGCGGGATGGAACAACAACGGCGTCGCCGGCATCTACTCGAACGGCGACGCGACCTTTCATACGACGGCCACGGACATTCTTTGGCACGTGTGACATGCCGGTCATAAGGTCATCCTGTGGCCCTCACGCCGTAGACAAACGGAATTCGTTCCGCTCTCGTCACCGCTTCGTCTGTCGGGACGACGTTCGAGCCCGCAGTCGGATGCGTCGGCAACGCGAAGCTTGAAGAGGTTCGCGCGGATCTACGGTGAGCAGCCGTGCTGATCTCCCCGGCTCAGGCGCGTCGATGGGATCCGGGTGAGCGAAGCGTTCCGCACCGGCAACCAAGGTTTGAGAACCACGCGCGAAGGGGGGCGGAACAGCGATAGCGCGTGTACCGCTCCTCCGAGTTCCCATTCGACCTGCTGGTCGAGGCGTCGCACGATCTCATGGTTTGCATGAATGTCGAAGCCTGATCGGCGCCCATCAATACGAATCGGATTGGGAACGCGGTGCCGTCGCCGGCCCGATCTGAGGGGAGCCGGGCCGAAGCACCGATGCCGATGCTCAGGCGCCGTCGGCGACGTGGACGCGCTTGAGCACGCTGGTCGCACGAGTGTCCATCAGAATGATGGGGCACGGATCGGTTGTGGTCGCGAACGTGGGCGGTACCGCGGATCGTGGTGCTCCGAGCCTGCGCTGGAACTGGGACGGCCGGCGTTTCTCGGTGAGTCGGCCTTTCTTTGCGGAGCGCTTGGCGCAACGAGAGAGGTAGCGGCGGAGCTGGTGTTCGTCGAGCGAATGGCCGCCGAAGCTTAGACGTTCGGCGACCGTGGCCAGGGAATGTGCCGCATCACGGCGCAGACGAACGATCTGGTGGCGGCGACGCTGAAACAGCCCGGTCCTGTACGCCTACTTGCGGGACGCAGGGTCGGCGCTTTGGAAGGCCGACCCGCGCCGGTCCGATTTCCTCATCGTCGGGATCTGGTTCAGCTTACTCTCGCACTGGTGCCAGAACCTCTACTCGCTTGTCTACCGGCTCGCGAAGGCGCCGGAGTGGCTGCTGACGGCTGAGGTGGTAGCGCCGATCGTGATGCCGTCCATGGTCGCGTCCGTGCTGCACGCGGCGGCGCCAGGTGCGGTCGACGGCACGGTGCCGCGTCGGAACCGAATCGCGCTCGGCATCGGCGTCGGATCCGGCGTGTCCGCGGTGGTCTTCCTGATCGCCATCCGGCCGATCATCGACCGAGCTCGCCCCTATATCGGCGCCTGATCTAGCACGGGCTATCTCGTCGTGCCGGGAGCGCCACCAGCATGAAGACCTGCCCCGAAGGTGCGTTCACCGCCGGCCACCTCTGGATGGCGGGCCTCGGTGGTGCGGTCCTGATGTTGGTGGCGGCGATGATCCTGCGGGATCTGACAGCAACACACGATCCCTGATCCGGGAAATAATGCCCCGATCTCGATTCGCCGATCAGAAGATATGAATCAGTTCATGGAGTCCGTGGCGGGCCCTTCGATCAGAGCCAAAGATCGCCCCTCAATTAGCAAAAGAGATTTTTCTAGAGGGAGAAACTTTCCAGCGCTTCAGGTCGTATCCTCTATAACAAGGAAAATCAGTCAACATATCTAGGATTCTCAATGCGTATCACCCATGCGATTCCACTCATTGTATTTGGCATATCCACGCCAGCTTTCAGCCAAGGTAAATTGCAGCCACGGCCAGCCATACCTCCGAGCTCGAGCTTGAGTAGCGATGAAAAGACTGCGGAAATCCGACGCGCAATTCAGGAAGGACAAGCGAGACAGAAAGCGACCGACGCACGCAACGAGCGGGTATGGCGTCGTTGGGACTATGCAGTGTGCGTCGGATGTGGACAGATGCCGAAGAAATTTCGCATCGTCTACACAACGCCAGCTCGGGTGCTTGCCGGGTTTATCGCCGCAGACGATGATGAGATCAGGAAAGCACGTAGACTTTAAGAATGGCTGTCAGCCGAGGCCTGGCCGGCCCCCCCTGCGCCGAGCTTTTTCTTGCCTGTGATCCGGCTAACCCTTGCCGAGGGACGCGCGTAACCAGCACCGGGGAGATCGGCAGACCAGCGCGCCCAGCTTCGGCCGGGACAGGTTTCTATGCCGACACCAAACACGCTTGAGACCCAGTTGGGTCAGCAGCCTGAGCAGATAGGTTTTGCTGCAGCGCTGCCCCCCTTCACCAACCGATCCATCACGACCTCACGGTTGTAATCCTGCGTATTAATAACCGGGCGATCTCGCTCGCTGGGCGCCGACGCTACTGTCGATCCAGTCGCTTTCACGTCTCCGTCGATCAACTTGCGAGGCCGGTTGACCAGCGCTGCCTGTGAGTGATCCCCAGAATGCACCGGCTGGGTCAGCAAGTGGCCACGTCCAGGGGCTTCGAGCGCAGCAGTCGGGTTCACACCTCGCCGGCCATCGTTCGCTCGAAGCGTCAGGAGAGTGCCGGGAATAACCACCGGTGCGAGGGCAACGTCTCGTCCGAGCGGAGCCGCTGAATCGGCGACGGATGGCGTTTCCGCTGTGTGTATTCCAGCCGGAGGCAAGGAGCTGTAGGCGTTGGATCCCAATGGCAGCCTTGAACATCCGCCCATGGCGAGCAGAACCAATCCGAACGTCGCAGTTCGCTTCACCATCATGGCCGTCCCGACGCGAATCCCGACCATTATGGACGAGTTTCAGCTTGGCTATTAACTCTTGAGTGCTCGCAAGGTTCAACCTGTGGATATGGCATTCGGCCTTCGGTTTGCCTGGCTGGACGGCTTCTCGAGGGGCCGCGTCGAGCTGCAGAAGGCGACGGGGACCGAGCCGGCAACCCGGATGCAATCGCTATCGACGAGCGTCGTCTCGTTGGCACGTGGATCGCGTAGGCGCCTCGTGTGAGGCACTTCCGCCCCACGTTTTTCCACGCGAGCCAAACTTGAGGCCGCCCGGCTCCGGCCACGGCGGGCTTTTTCGTACGATCAACGCAAACGGCCCCTCGGCCACGATGCGCGCCCAAGAACCGATGACGAAGCACACCCACCGAGCGTCGTAGGCGAATCTCGTCGGGGGAGGGCGTTGCTGATGGGAGGGGTCTCACATTGGCGACGCCGCGATGGTTTTCCGGCTTACCGCCTGACATCCCAAACAGCCACTCAGACAGGCCGCCCCGGGCCGGCCCGGCCCGCCGGTAGGTCTGGTTCCCGTATCGGATCCAGGTGTCGACGATCGCCTCGACGCGACGCGGGTTGAATACCAGGGCGCCGAATTCTGCGGCCCAGATCATGCTGAGCAGTCTGGGTCATTCTTCAATACCTTTCGCTCTGGAGCTACTGTCTTACGCTTTTTTGTAAGGGCGACCATTTGCCGGCATCGGCTCACAACCATGCGCCACCATAGACAACGTTACCATAGGGCAGTGCTCATCTGCCATGCAGTTGCAATGCTGCTGACGGTCCTGCAGTTTAACTTGAGTTATTGCGCAATCTCTGCCGAAAAAAATCAGTATATCAATACCACACGAACGGCAGATATCTCTTGCGATGCGCATCGTACGCCCACGTTCCCTTCTTGGGGACCCAAGACAAATTTCGCTTGTAATATCTGCGGACTGAAAACCGTTCCAAAAAAGCACGATATAAACTTCCAGTTGACGGTCAGTACAGATGACGAGCGGCCAAATTCTGCCACAATCAACCTAAGCTAATCAGGAAGTTAGTCTTATGAGTCTCATTGATGATCGACGATTTTTGGGCCCATTGAATGTCGGCCGGCGGTGATAGAGACACAGACCAAGTGGTGCAACGCTGCTGTCAGCCGCCGGCTGCGCTACTCCAGTGACCGCAGTTTCAGCCCGGCGCCGGGGTGAGTGCGCCCGAAAAGTCCGTCCGGGTGCTGACACCCGGTCCCTCCGCCCGCAAGCCGAGCACACCAGCCACAGCGCGACGTCCGAAACAGGCAGATCGTCGGGCAGGCCGTCGAACGACATCGCTCCGCAGTGCCCGCACTCGCAGAACACCAGCAATACGGCGCTGTCGCCAGCCTCGGCTGAGGGGTAGCCGTGCCGAAGCGCGATGCCGATGCTCAAGCGCCGCGGCGGCGTGGACGCGATCTTGCACGCCGGTCGGACAAGTGTCCGATACCGGACTTTGATTTTGTTGCTTTTTTCTCGATTTTATCGGGCGTGCCCAAGCATTTGCCCAAATGGGGTATTCACGCTTTTGTTCGCGCAGGTAGATAACCGGAGGGTAGAAATGAGGATGGGTAGAGGGGGGGCGCCAGCATTCTCAGCCATAACCGAAGGGGTACGACATCAAGGGTTTAGGTCCTGATCACCCATCTTAAGCGGCATCGGACCTTCGGAGTGGACTCCAGTCAACGCTGTGGCCGCGGTATTCCACCGACCGTGACAGTCGGCGATATGTCCGCAGAGCGCCAGAAGCCGACATGAGCAGTTCGCCCCGATGCAGACGTAGGCAGACCGCGAAAACGAGGGTTTTCACGACACCAAACTTGAGTCTTGGCTACGCTCACCGGAAGGTGGCACGAAAGTCGTAGCAAACTCTATGTTGCGGGATCGGCGCTTCTGTTCCCCCCACGACGGGCTCTACTGGGGGCGCCGCCACGCAGACGTTGCTGTTCGTCGGCCATTCGCTTCAGCCCATGCTTTTCGAACAGATCATTTAACGCCTCGGCTAGCGGCACCTGATGGGTGGCGTCACGTTCAGCCCAGAGAACCACACATGACCGTCTGGATCAGAAATGTGGCGGAAGGGGTGGGATTCGAACCCACGGTGGAGTTGCCCCCACGGCGGTTTTCAAGACCGCTGCCTTAAACCACTCAGCCACCCTTCCGGCGGATCGGGTTGTAGCGGAGTTCGGGGCCGCCGGACATCGGGAAAATCGGGTCAGGGGGCGAGGCGCACGAGGCGGTCGAGCAGGGCGCGGTCGTGGAGAAGGGCCATGCGCTCCTTGGGGCTGAGCCAGGTGCGGGCCTCGTCGAGGGTCTCGGCCTCGACGACCTTGGCCTGAGCGAGGGTGTGGTCGACGTCGACCCGGCCGCGGGGGCGCGGCTCGGCGCTCGGCAGCATGCGGGTGTGGGCGTCCGCCAGGGCCGGGTCGGCGTGGAGC
>NZ_VRVH01000306.1:0-5195 GCF_008040095.1 Methylobacterium sp. WL6
ACCCCCACAGCGGAAGTCCCGGGGGGTCGGACTTGTGTAAAACCCACATAAGCAGCGCCTGCTCGGGCGCCGCCTGCCGCCCTGGGCGCGGCGCGGCCTGTACTGGGCCGTCCGGCTTCGATCGCTCGGCGGAGCCCGGTGATGCGCGGCCCGATCTACCTCGACCAGACCCATGTCCGCGGCCACGTCACCGGCATCGAGCGGGTGGCGCTCGACCAGTTCACGCCGGCGATGCTCGGCGGCGCGGTCCGGCCCCTGCGCAGCCGCAGCATCCCGGGGATGATCCTCGCGCAGCAGCTCGGCCTGCCGCTTCGCGCGGCGCGGGAGCCCGAGGCGCAGTTCGTGATGGCCGGCTTTCCCCCCGGCCCACTGATGGCGCCGTTCGCGGAGCGCTGCATCCTCTGCATCTACGACACCTTCCTCCTCGACCGGCCGGAGGATCTCGCCTGGAAGAGCCGGCTCTACATGGCGCCGGCGTTCCGCTACGCGATGCGCTGGGGTCGGCGCTTCCTGGTGATCTCGCGCAAGACCGGCGCGGATTTGCGCCGCCACTGCGCCGACGACGCCCTCGTCGCCCTGCTGCGGCCGGCGGTGCGCGACGTGTTCGGCCTCGACGGGCTCCCCGGCCCCGCCGCCTACCGGCCCGAGGCGCCGCTGCGCATGCTGGCGATCGGCACGATCGAGCCGCGCAAGGATTACCCGGCGGCGATCGCGCTCGCGGCGGCTCTGAACCGCGCCGGCGTGCCGGCCGAGCTGCACATCGTCGGCCGCCTTGGCTGGGGCCGGCACGCCTTCCTCGACGATCCGCCGCCGTTCCTCACCTGGCACGGCTATGTCGGCGACGATGCGCTGCGCACCCTCGCCGCCAGCGCCCACCTTCTGCTCTCGACTTCGAAGGCCGAAGGCCTCGGCCTGCCCCTGCTCGAGATCCAGCATGGCGGCCTGCCGGTGGTCGCCCCCGACGACGCGGTGTTCCGCGAGGTGCTCGGCGAATCCGGCTTGTTCCTCCGCCCGGGCGATCCCGAGGGCGCCGCCTCGGCGCTGATCCAGGCCGTCCGGTCCGGCCGCTTGGCGGAAGCCGCGGCCGACGCGCGGGCAAACGTCGCACGATGGAATTGCTTGGCCGCGCGCGACGCGGAGGCGTTCCGCGGCTACCTCGCCGAGGGCGTGTCGGCCTACGGGCCAGACAACCTCGTCGCGCCCGATGGGGTCGCGCCCGATCCGGTTATCCCCAAGCGGTGAGGCGGACTACGTATTGAACGTCGCGCCGGCAGATCGTTAAGCATGCCACGCTGTCTCGTCTTGAAGAAACGTCGTTCGCCCCTGTTTCCAAGGCATTGGGAAAGATTTTGCGGCAATCAGAGAGCGCAACCTGCGGTCCGCAGATTGCTGAGACGTCATCGAACACCGCCATCGCCGGGCGCTTCCGGTTCAAGGTGGCACGGGAACGCTCCGAAACGGGATCGTTCCTGGAAACCGTCGGGCAGGTGAGGGACAGAGACCGATGTTCGATTTCTCGACCCCCGTCCGCGGCGAGCCCGTGGAGGTGACGCTGCCGCCGCGCTTCTCCGATCGGGCCGACACGGGCACGATCCTCCGCCGCCTGTGGCGCGGAGCGAGCTTCATCGTGCTGGGCGGCCTGTTCATGGTCGCCGCCGCCGTCGCGCTGCTCGGGCTGCTGACCCCGGTCTACACCTCCAGCATCCAGATCCTGGTCGATCCCTCCGATCTCCGCGTCGTCGACAACGACGTCAGCGCCCGCACGCCTCAGGCCGACAGCGGCGTGTCGCTCGCCGAGAGCCAGACCAAGGTGATCCAGTCGGACAACGTCCTGCGGCGCACGGTCGAGAAGCTCGACCTCGATCGCGACGACGAGTTCGCCAAGCCCGAGTCCGACAACCCGACGATCGTCTGGCTGCGCACGGCGCTCGGCATGCTGCCGCCGCCCGGCAGCCGCGACCCGGTCAACGTCGCCGTCGACACCCTGCAGACCAAGCTGACCGTGCGCCGGGCCGAGCGCACCTTCGTGATCGACGTGCTGGTGCAGTCGCGCGATCCAGAGAAGGCGGCGAAGATCGCCAACGCCATCGGCGACGCCTACTTCGCCGAGGAGGCCAGCGCCCGCACCGAAGCCGCGCGCCGCGCCTCGGACGCCCTCAACGGCCGCCTGTCGAGCCTGCGCCGCGACGTCGAGCTCGCCGAGGGCAAGCTCCTGAAGTACCGCGAGGATAACAACCTCGTCGCGTCGAGCGGTCGCCTGCTGACCGACCAGCAGCTCGGCGACCTCAACCAGCAGCTCGTCACGGCCCAGATCAAGACCGCGGAATCGCGCTCGCGCCTCGAGCAGGCGCGCAAGATGAAGGCCGGCGACGCCAGCACGGCGCTGCCGGAGATGCTGCAATCGCTCGAGATGCAGGCGCTCCGCCAGCAATACGCGACGCTCTCGCGCAACACCGCCGAGCTCGCGACTCGCCTCGGCGAGCGTCACCCGGCGATGGCCGAGCAGTACGCCCAGCAGCGCGACCTCCAGCGCCTGATCCAGCGCGAGAAGGAGCGGATCATCGAGACGACGCAGAAGGACTACGATCGCGCGGCGGCGAGCGAAACGGCGATCCGCAAGAGCCTCGACCGGGCCAAGGCGGAGACCGTCACCAGCGATCGCGCCAATGTCGGCCTGCGCGAGCTGGAGCGGACGCTCGAATCCCGCCGCGGCGTGTACGAGACCTATCTTCGCCGTTCGCGCGAGGCGAGCGAGCAGGAGCGCCTGAACAGCATCAACGTCCGCATCATCTCGCCGGCGGTCCCCGCCCGCACCCGGACCTGGCCGCCCTCGCCCAAGGTGGTGCTGCCGCTGGCCCTGCTCGTCGGGATGATGCTGGGCGTGGCCATCGCGCTGTCGCTCGGCGCCGCCCGCGACCGTCGCAACGACCGCAACGAGCGCCGCGCCGCGACCGTGCCGCCCCGGAGCTTCCGAGCTGCCGATGCTTGAGGCGGGACAGGCGCAGGCCGAGGAGGACGGCGCGGTGAAGGTCGCCGGCTTCGCCATTCACCCCGCGATGCCGCGGCCCCGGGCCGTCCGCGGGACGAGCCCTCGCCTCGAACCCGGCCATGCGGCCGGCGCCACGCCGGAAACCCCCTTAAATCGCCGCAGCGAGGCCGGCAGCGCCTGGCGCGTGCGGATGTTCGGCCACGACTTCGCCGCCGGTCCCGCAGCCGGGATCCTCGCCGCCTCGGCGATGCAGCCGTCGGCCGGGCCGCGCCTCGTCGTCACCGCCAACATCGACCACATCGTCCTGCTCTCGGAGAACGCCGCCTTCCGGCAGGCCTATGCCGGCGCCGTCGCGCGGACGCTGGACGGCACGCCACTGGTCTGGCTCGCGCGGCTGCGCGGCCAGCCGGCCGCCCGCGTCACCGGGCACGACCTCCTCGCGCACGCGCTGTTCGCCCGGCCGGTCGAAGGCCGCCGCGTCTTCCTCGTCTGCTCGCGGGACGCGGTCGCCGAGGCGATCCGCGACCGGCTCAAGCGGTCCGGCTATGACGCGGATGCCGTCGCGACCTGCGTGCCGCCCTTCGGCTTCGACGACGACGCGGAGTACGGTCGCGCGCTGTCGGCCCGCATCCGCGAGCACGGCACCACCCTGCTGGTCATGGGCGTCGGCGCGCCGCGCTCGGAGGTCTGGGTGACGCGCCAGGGTGCAGCCCTCGGCACGCCGCTCGTGCTGGCGGTGGGCGAGGCGGTCAACGTCGCCGCCGGGCTGGTGCCGCGGGCGCCAGTGATGCTGCAGCGTGCCGGGCTCGAATGGGCGTTCCGGTTCGCCTTCGCGCCGCGACGGCTGTTCCGGCGCTACTTCGTACGGTCGTGGCGCTTCCTCGCGCTCCTGCGCGGCGAGATCGGGAACCGGGACGCGGCCTGACGCGCCGCTTCGCGGCTCCGCGGGTTCAGGCGGACGCGAACAGGTGCGGGTGCCGCAGGCGCAGCGCGAAGACCAGGGTCAGCGTCTTCATGTCCGCGATCTCGCCGGCGTCGCTGCGGCGGGCGAGGTCGTCGAGCGCCACCTCGTGGACGGTGATCGCCTCGTTCTCCTCGGCGAGCCCGCCGCCCGGTCCCGACCGGTCGGCCGCGCCGAAGGGGGCGAGGAACAGGTCCATCCGCTCGGTCGAGATGCCCGGCGCGGTCCAGGCGCTGACCACCCGCTCGAGCACGTTCAGGTCGACGCCGGTCTCCTCGTAGGCTTCGCGGCGGGCGCCGTCCTCCGGGTCGCCCTCGTCGAGGATGCCCGCCGGGGTCTCGAGCATGTCCAGCGGGCCCTCGGCGAAGAACACCGGGGCGCGGAACTGCGAGACCAGGAGCGCGACGCGGCGCGTCGGATCGTAGGGCAGCACCGCCACCGCGCGACCGTGATCCTCGATCTCGCGGGTGATGCGGGTGCCATCCGGCATCGTCACCTCGGCGACGAGGAACCGGGCCCAGCCGTCATGAACGAGGCGTGTCCCGCGGATGATGGGTACCATGCCTGTGGATCTTCCTGCCCGAGTCGCGTCGAGGCCGTTCTAGGCAGGCGATCGTTCAGGAATGAGGCGGCTTCGCGGAGTCTCCGGGGCAGGTGTCGGGGCCGCGGCGGATCGAGAACCGGGTCGCCGTGCCGATCCGGTCCCAGGCTTCGAGGGTGTCACCCTCCTCGCGCACGAGGTTCGGGATGTCGAGGCAGGCCAGCGGATCGGTGCAGGTCACCCGCAGCAGCGTGCCCGGCGGCAGGCGGCGCAGCGCCTTGCGCGTCCGCAGCACCGGAAGCGGGCACTTGAGGCCGGCGAGATCGAGGTCGATCGGTGGTGCGTCCGGCATGCGAGAACCCCGGCGACGGGGCCGCCGTCGCCGGGGTCGATAGACCGGATCGATGCAGCTTGTCAGCCGGGCGAAGCGGCCGGCCGTGACCCTAGCGCGTGACGAGGAAGCGGTGCGGGTCGCCCTCCCGATTACGGGAACCGGCAATGGGTGAAGGCGGGGTCGACCGAGCGCTTCCACGATCCCTCGTAGTCGGCGAGGCGGTCCTCGGCATGCGAGCGCCCGGCCGCCACGATCGCCTCCAGCGGCTGCAGGTAGATCGTCTCGTCCCGTCCCGAGCCGTCGCGGCGGGCACGCGCCTTGAGGCCGGCCCGCGCGATGGCGAGCGCCTCGGCCGCGACCGCGCCCAGGC
>NZ_VRVH01000307.1:0-5173 GCF_008040095.1 Methylobacterium sp. WL6
GGCGATCGACGCGCGGGCCGCCGCGGTCTCGGCCGCCCCCGAGCGCCTCGGGCGCGGCGGCCTGGAGCCGGTCCGCTACGACGACTGGGAGGTGAAGGGGCTCGCCGTCGACTTCTGACGTCGCGCCTCGCCGGCCGGAACGACCGTGCCGGCCCGCTGTTGGGCTCGCGAAGCATACGGCGAGACGAGGGACCCGATGACGACCAAGGTATCGAGCAAGGATGCGCCGAGCGGCGCCGACGGCGAGATCGCGCTCGCGAAGGGCGCGCTGGTCGCCATGCGGATGTGGCGCGACGAGCCGCCGACCGACGACAAGCCGAGCACCACCTCGGAGCACGAGACCGTGGGCTACGTGATCGCCGGCCGGGCCAAGCTGGTGCTCGAGGACCGGACGGTCGCGCTGGAGCCCGGCGATTCCTACTGCGTGCCGGCCGGCATCGCGCACACCTACCACATCCTGGAGACCTTCACGGCGATCGAGGCGACGGCCCCGCCCGCCGCCTGATCCCGCGGGCTCCGGGGCGTTCAGCGCGTCACGTAGACCGGGGTGCCGACCGAGACGCGGTCGTAGAGGTCGACCACGTCCTGGTTGTACATCCGGATGCAGCCGTAGGAGGCCCAGGTGCCGACCGAGCTCGGGCGGTTGGTGCCGTGGATGGCGTATTCGCCGCCCGACAGCGTCATCGCGGCGGCGCCCATCGGGTTGTGCGGCGAGCCGCCGGCGATCAGGTTCGGCAGGCGCGGGTTGTCGCGCTTGACTTCGCTCGGCGGCGACCACGCCGGCTGCACGTACTTGCCGTCGATCGCCTTGGTGCCGAACCACTGCTTGCCCGGCTTGCCGACCGCGACGGGGTAGCGGATCGCGGTTCCGTCGCCGTTCACGAGGTAGAGCCGGCGCTGCGAGACGCTGATCACCACCGAGCCCGGCATCACCCCGTCCGAGAACGGCACCACCTCGCGTGCCAGGGCCGGCGCCCCCGCGACGAGACCGGCCAGCAGCGCGCCGCCGAGGCTCGTGGACACGTACTTCCTGACCGACATCTTGGGATCTTCCTGCAGAGCGTGACCGTTCGCTGCAGCAATAATCCACGGCCAAGCTCGGCGTTCCAGCTCATCCTGCGACGACTGCGGGCTTGCTCACCGTCTTCGGGGAAGACGGTAAAAAGCGCCGGGCTTCATCGTGATAAAGGCGATCGTCCGTCGAAAGACCTGCTTTACCGCTCGATCAGATCCAGCGCCGTCGCGTCCTGGGACTGCCAGCCGTGGCGGACGAGCTCGGGGTCGGCATGCTCCTCGACGGGCCAGCCGACGCAGAGGTAGGCGACGAGGTGCCAGCTGCCCGGCACGTCCAGCAGCGCCGCGATGCGGGCCGGCTCGAGGATCGAGACCCATCCGGTGCCGAGGCCGCGGGCGCGGGCGGCGAGCCAGAAGGTCTGCACGGCGCCGACCACGGAGTAGCGCAGCATCTCCGGCATGGTCGCGCGACCGAGGCCGTGGCCCGCCTCGGTCGCCTCGTCGCAGAAGACCGCCAGGTGCACCGGCGCCTCGCGCAGGCCCGCGAGCTTCAGGGCGCGATACTGCGCCTGGCGGGCGTCGGCGTAGCGCAGGGCCGCATCGGCGTTGCAGCGCTCGAAGCTCGCGACCACGCCGGCGCGGCGCTCGGGGTCGGCGACGCGCACGAAGCGCCACGGCTGGCTGTTGCCGACGGAGGGGCTGCGATGGGCCGCCGCCAAGCTCTGGCGGAGCAGGGCCTCGTCCACCGGGTCGGGCCGGAAGCGGCGCACGTCGCGACGCCACGCGAACAGGTCGTCGAGCGCCTGCCGGAAGTCGTCGTCGAAGCGGGGCGGGCGGGGGTCGGTCATGGTCGGTCCGCCTCATAGCGGGTTTTGCGCCTTCCCGCTGCCCGTGGGCCCCGGGGAGATCGAACGGGCCGGGCAGGCACAAAAAAAGGCCGCCCTCGCGGGCGGCCTGAAGTCCTTGGGTCTCGAAACCTCTGGGATGTCGCGTCGTGGGATCCGGTGACGCCCGAGGGCTGGGGAGCTCGGGATTCGGGCATCGACGGGCACGACCCGACGAGGGTTCGGCCTTCGTTGTCGCGCCGCAACGCGGCTCGGGAAAGGCGTGATCGGGGCGAAAGCGCGGCATTTGTTTCTTGGGCGTGTCCCATCCGCAACGAATCGGATCGCCGCCGCGGGACTCTTGCGGGCCGGCCACCCGAGGCCCATCCTCAGCGGCTGACGGCAAGACGACGGCGGCAGGCCGACGGCGGAGGAACGATGACCGAGCGGACGAGCGGCGAGATCCGGACAGACGATTCGACGGCCCGCGTGGTCCCCTTCCCGAGCCCATCCACCGCACCGCAGATCGCGTTCGATCGGCACGAGCTGCGCACGATCTTCAACCTCTACGGCCGCCGGGTCGCGGAGGGGGAGTGGCGCGACTACGCCCTCGACTTCCGCCGCGACAAGGCGGTGTTCTCGATCTACCGCCGCACCTCCGAGATGCCGCTCTACCGGATCGAGAAGGACCCGAAGCTCGCGCGCCGCCAGGGCGCCTACGCCGTGGTCGCCGCGACCGGCGTGGTGCTCAAGCGCGGCACCGACCTCGCCCGCGTGCTCGCGGTGCTGGAGAAGCCCCTGCGGGCCGTGTGAAGCGTTCGGATTTCTGCGCGGCGATCCTTCGTCCGGTGCCGTCTTGGCCGATGGTACGCTCGCTGCGCGCCCGGATCGCGGCGCGGGGGGGCCTTCCCCCGAGCAGGCGATCGGCCTCGCACATCTTCAGATTCCTTTTCCGGACCCTCCCCGTCATCCCGGGGCTGCGCAGGGCGGACATTGCCCGCTGGGGGAAGTGGCGCGGCGTAAGCGTAGCTCCCCCGGAACGAAGAAGGCCCCGGCGTTTCCGCCGGGGCCTTCTTCGTTCGTCCGGTCCGTCTTCGCTCAGCGGCGGTCGCCGAGGAGCGAGAGCAGGAACTGGAACATGTTGATGAAGTCGAGGTACAGCGTCAGCGCGCCGTTGACCGACATCTTGGCCGCCGCTTCGCCGTCGAAGCCGCTGGAGAGATACATCTCCTTCAGCTTCTGGGTGTCGTAGGCGGTGAGCCCTGCGAAGATCAGCACGCCGAGCACCGAGACGGCGAACTGCAGCGCCGACGAGGCCAGGAAGATGTTGACGATCGAGGCGATGATGATGCCGATCAGGCCCATCATCAGGAACGAGCCCATCCCCGAGAGGCTGCGCTTGGTGGTGTAGCCGTAGAGGCTCAGCGCGCCGAAGGTCGCCGAGGTGATGAAGAACACCCGCACCACGCTGGCGCCGGTGAACACCAGCAGCAGCGTCGACATCGAGGCGCCCATCACCGCCGCGAAGGCGAAGAACATCGTCCGCGCCGACGAGGCCGACATCCGGTCCATCCGCATCGAGAAGACCAGGATGAAGGCGAGCGGGGCGAACATCAGAACCCACTTGAGCGGGCTGTTGTAGAGCGTCTGGCCGAACGGGGTCAGGGCCAGGCGGCCGGTCGCGGTCGCGGTGGTGGCGGCCATGTTGAGGCCGAGCGCGACGAGGCCGGAGATGCCGAGCCCGACGACCATGTTGTTGTAGACGCCGAGCATGAAGGTCCGCAGGCCCTGGTCGAACGCGACCTGGGTGCCGGCCTGCGACGGCGCCTGGGCGCCGTAGCGGAAGGGAGAGTTGTCGAATGCCATGGGAGTGACCTCGGAAGGCTCGCTCGTGCGTGGTGTTTGAGACGAGGCCCACGCAGGGGACCTCTGGCGCCATCGAGCGCCTCGTGTCGGAATATGTTGCTTTCGGCCGCCCCGCACAAGAGCCCGGCAGAGCTTGAAAAAGCGCTTTCGATGAATCCCCGCGGGTGAAATTTGTTCACGAAGTCTGGGATTAAAGTTCGCTGCTACTTCGCCGACGGCTCCCGATGCCGTCGTTCACGATCGCGGCAAGCTCACGCGGGGGATACGCAACGGTCACGACTGCCGCAGGTACGGTGCAGGCTTCTGGCCGAGGATGCGCCAGGTCCCGGCGAGCCCCAGCACCACGGCGAGCACCACCGCGGCCGCGGCCGCCGCCAGCGCCCCCGACAGGTCGAGGACGAAGTCGAGGCGCATCACCCGGGTGACGATCACCCAGCCGGCGAGCGTGCCGGCGAGCAGCCCGAACAGGGCGGTGACGAGGCCGAGCGCCCCGTATTCGAGGCCGTAGGCGGCCAGCAGCCGTCCGCGGGTCGCGCCGAGCACCTTCAGCACCACGGCGTCGTAGAGCCGCGCCCGGTGCCCCGCGGCGATGGCGCCGGCCAGCACGAACAGGCTCGCCAGCACCGCCACCGCGCTCGCGCCGCGGATCGCCAGCACCAGCCGGCCGACGAGGTCGCCGACGGCATCGAGGGCGTCCTTCACCCGTACGCTGGTGACGGAGGGGAACGCCTTGGCGACGTCGCGCAGGATCCGGTTCTCGACCGCGCCGTCGGTGCCCCCGGGCAGGGTGAGCGTCGCCAGGTCCGAGTGCGGCGCGCCGCGGAAGGTGCCGGGGGAGAACACCATCACGAAGTTGATGCCGAGGTTGCGCCACTCGACCTTGCGCAGGTTGGCGATGGTGGCGGTGAGGTTCCGCCCGAGCACGTTGACGGTGACGCGGCTGCCGACCTTGAGGCCGAGGTTTTTCGCGAGATCCGCCTCGAACGAGACCAGCGGCGTCCTGGCTTGCTCCGCGTTCCACCACGTGCCTGCGGTGAGCGTCGAGCCCTCGGGCACGTCCTCGGCGTAGGTGATGCCCCGGTCGCCGTCGAGCACCCAGGCGGCGTCCTCCGGCGGGCGGATCTTCTCGGCCGGGACGTCGTCCAGCGCCACGATGCGCCCGCGCATCATCGGCACCCGCTCGATCTTGGCGCTGGGCGCCTGGCGCGCGAGGAAGTCATGGAAGGCGCCCGAATCGGCGGCCGGGATGTCCAGGAAGAACAGGTTCGGCGCGCGCGCCGGCAAGGTCGCCGAGATGGTGCGGCGCACGTTCACGTCGATCAGGCTCAGGGTCACCAGCAGGGTCACGCCGAGGCCGAGGGAGAGGACGATGGCCGGCGTCAGGGCGCCGGGGCGGTGGAGGTTGGCCAAGGCCATCCGCGGCGCGGCCCGCCGCGGATGCGGCAGCCGGCGGGCGAGCGCCATCACGC
>NZ_VRVH01000308.1:0-5163 GCF_008040095.1 Methylobacterium sp. WL6
CCCTTGGGCACGTCGCCCGGCACCTCGAGCACGGCGCGCAGGCCGCCGAGCGCCGCCTGCTCGAGGCGGAAGCGGCCGCGATAGAGCGTGGCGAGGTCGGCGACGATCGAGAGGCCGAGGCCGGAGCCGGGCTTCGATTCGTCCATCCGCCGCCCGCGCCCGAGCACGGCCGAGCGCGCCTCCTCCGGCAGGCCGGGGCCGTCGTCCTCGATCGCCACGAGAAGGTGGGGATAATCATGGGCATCCACCGCCTCGGCCCGGATCGCGACGCGGCCGGCCGCCCATTTCGAGGCGTTGTCGACGAGGTTGCCGACCATCTCCTCGAAATCCTGGTGCTCGCCGCGGAAGCGCAGGCCCGGCGGCACATGGACCTCGTAGGCGATGTCCTTGTCGCGATAGATCTTCCCGAAGGTCCGCACCAGGCCGGCGAGCGCCGGCTCGACGTCGGTCGAGGTCCCGAGCGTGCCGGCGAGCGCGGCGGCGCGCGCCCGGTCGAGGTGGTAGTTCACCTGGTCGCGCATCACCGCCGCCTGCTCGCGGATCTTCTCGGCGAGGTCGGCCGGGGCGTCGGAGGCGCCGACCTCGTTGACGATGATCGAGAGCGGCGTCTTGAGCGCGTGGGCGAGGTTGCCGACCTGGGTGCGGGCGCGCTCCAGGATCTCGCGGTTGGTCTCGATCAGGAGGTTCACCTCGCCGGTGAGCGGGGCGATGTCGCGCGGATAGGTGCCGGTGATCCGGTCGGCCTCGCCGCGCCGGATCGCGCCCAGGGCCGCGCGCATCTTCTTCAGCGGCGCCAGGCCGAAGCGGATCTGTAGCAGGGTCGTCAGCGCGAGCGACAGGCCGAGCAGGCCGAAGGTCATGAACAGGGAATTTCGGAAGCGCTCGACGTCGTTGACGATCTCGTCGGCGGGGCCGGCGACGCGCACGGTGTAGCGCCCGTCCTCGCCGAGGTCGACGTCGCGCTCGATGATGCGGAGCAGCCGGTCGTCCTGCGCCCGCCCGTAGCCCTGGCGGATCTGCCCGACCCCCGCCTTGCCGTCGGGATCGGTGGCGGGCTTCAGGGGCACGCCGACCAGGGAGCGCGAGGTGCGCAGGTCCCGCGGCCGGGCGTCGGGCTTGCCGACCTGCCAGTACCAGCCCGACAGCGGCAGGTCGAAGCGGGGGTCGCCGAGCGTGAAGGCCCGGCTCTCGGTGTCGCTCGGGGTGACGAGGTCGGTGGCGAGGTTGTTGGCGAAGACCAGCAGCCGGCTGTCGAAGGCCCGCTCGGTGGTCTCGCGATACAGCGTCGTCAGGATCCAGGCGGCGATCAGCAGGATCGCGGAGCTGGCGAGCAGCGCCGAGACGGCGAGCCGCACGGCGATCGAGCGACGGCGGAGCGAGAACAGGCTGAGGACGGCGTTCATGGGTGGCGCATGCTGCGGCACGGGCGGCGGGACCGACCGCCGGGTGGGATACCGTGATCCGGCTCGGCGGGAAGGCTTCCCCTCGAGCCGACATGACGGTCGCGCTCGGTCGTAGCCCGCTCCGTCACACCCGTGCCGGCGGCTGGCTCGGGTCGACCAGGTAGCCCAGCCCGCGCACCGTCTGGATCAGGTCCACCGCGAGCTTCTTCCGCAGGCGGCCGACGAACACCTCGATGGTGTTCGAATCGCGGTCGAAATCCTGGTCGTAGAGATGCTCGGTCAGCTCGGCGCGGGAGACGACGCGGCCGGTGTGGTGCATCAGGTAGGAGAGCAGCCGGTATTCGTGGCTCGTCAGCTTGATCGGGTTGCCGTCGACGAACACCCGCCCCGAGCGGGTGTCGAGGGTGACGGGGCCGCAGGCGATCTGGCTGGTGGCGTGGCCGGCGGCGCGGCGGAGCAGCGCGCGGACGCGCGCCATCAGCTCCTCCATGTGGAACGGCTTGGTGACGTAGTCGTCAGCGCCGGCATCGAACCCGTCGACCTTGTCGGACCAGCGGTCGCGCGCGGTGAGGATGATGACGGGGGTCTTGATCCCGGCGCGGCGCCACTTCTGCAGGACGCTGACGCCGTCGGCCTTGGGCAGCCCCATGTCGAGGATGATCGCGTCGTAGGGCTCGCTCTCGCCGAGGTAGCCGCCCTCCTCGCCGTCGAAGGCCTTGTCGGCGACGTAGCCCGCCTCCTCCAGCGCGCTGACCACCTGCCGGTTGATGTCCCGGTCATCCTCGACCACGAGCAGACGCACGGATCACCCTCCCTCGAGCGACGGCCTTCCCGGCCGTCAGTACTGGCCCGCCACCTGGCCGGTCTTGGCGTCGACCATCACGTGCACGAAGTGGCCGTCCCGACGCAAGGCGGTCAGCATGTAGACGAGGCCGTCGGCGTGGCGGCACAGGCTCGCCCGCTGGATCTCGGCCCGCGGGATCACCGTGCGCGCGGCCTTGATCGCCGTCACCGGCGCGATCACCCGGCGCTCGGACACCTCCTCGCGCATGTCGGCGGGCGACAGGCACTCCTCGACCCGCAGCTGCGGCGGGCCGGGCGCGGCGACGGCCGGGGCCGCCTCGCGGGTCTCCTCCGCCGATATGCCGAGGCCGCCCGCCGCAAGGGCCGCGGCGGTCAGGCAGATCGCTGCGAGGGCGAGGGGGTAGCGCATGGGGAGGGACTGTCGGTCCGAGGCACTGAATGCGCCCTGAATGCCGCCGGCCGCGGACCCATGACCGGGGCCGTGCGGGCGGAGGGTGGCTCGGGCGGCGGCGGGTCTCATCGAAGGTCCGTGGGAAGCTGCGAAGCGTTACGGCCGAGAACCGCAGCGGTTCCATCGCGCCCCGTGCGATCCACGGGGATGCGCGTCCGGCCGCCGCCGACGGAGTGAGGATCGGCGACGAAGAGGCCACGCGCGACGACTGTCGAACGCCGAGGCCGTCGGTAGTTTATACGCGAACCCGCCCAACGAAGACGCAGATGGCGCCCGAAGCGGCGGCCGAAGACCGCAAACGACCCAGCGCACCGCGGAACCAAGTTTGTAAACCGATTATTCTACTCTCGGTTGTATTCATCATGCGCGGCGGCTTCGGCCGCCCGCGTGAGGCGGGACCTGTCATGGCGATCGATCCGAACCACCTGTCGCAGACCGCGACGCTGACCTTCGCCGAAGAGTTCGACGCGTTCACGCCGTGGAACGGCACGACGGGCCTCGACACGGTCGGGGCGCCGCAATGGTCGACGAAGGTCCGCGCGACCGGGACGATGCCATACAACGATGAATTGCAATATTACGTCGCCGGCGCGGACGGCGCCGCGGGCGGCACGGCCGGCCTGCCCGACCCGTTCCAGGTCTCCGACGGCGCGCTGACGATCTCCGCCGCGCCGGCCGCCCCCGACATCCAGGGTTCGATCGAGGGGCAGACCTACACGTCGGGGATGATCAACACCTACCACAGCTTCAGCCAGACCTACGGCTACTTCGAGATCCGCGCGCAGCTCCCCGCGGCCCACGGCATGTGGCCGGCGTTCTGGATGCTGCCCGCGGACGGGAGCTGGCCGCCGGAGCTCGACGTGATGGAGATGGTCGGCGGCGACCCGAACACCCTGCGCAACACCGTCCACAGCCAGGTCTCGGGCAGCCAGCGGGTCGACGCGACGCATTACCTGGACGAGGCGAACGTCGCCGTGCCGGACATGACGTCGGGCTTCCACACCTACGGCGTCGACTGGGAGCCCGACACCATCACCTGGTACTACGACGGGCACCCGACCTTCCAGGCCGCCACGCCGGCCGATCTCGACAAGCCGATGTACCTGATCGCCAACCTCGCCGTCGGCGGGGCCTGGGCCGGCGACCCGGACGCGGCGTCGGCGCAGATGACGATCGATTACATCCGGGCCTATGCGAGCGCGCCGACCGCGGCGTCGCCGAGCGACACCTTCCACTTCCGCGACGCGAGCACCGGCGACGACCTCTACACGACGAGCGCGAGCGAACGGGCCTACGTCGCGCAGAACCTGCCGTCCTACACCGCGGAGGGCGTGGCCTGGATGGCGCCCGCCGCGAGCGCGGACACGGTGGAGGTGTTCCGCTTCGTCGATACGCGGACGGGCGAGCACTTCTATACGGCGAGCCCCACGGAGCGCGACCACATCGACGCGATGATGCCGAGCTTCCACGACGAGGGCGTGGCGTTCCAGGCCTATGCCGACCCGGCGCTGGCCGGCGCAGACGCGCTGACGGTGCAGCGCTTCCTCGACACCGCGACCGGCGAGCACCACTACACGGCCGGCACCGCCGAGACGGCGGCCTTCGAGAAGGCCCAGGCCGGCGGCAGCTGGATTCACGAGGGGGCGGCCTTCACGGTGCACGCGCCGTCGCCCGGAATGCTGGACCTGTGACCCCGCCGCAGGTCACCCGGAACGGGGTGATCGCGTCCGGCTGGCGCTGGCGGAAGACGGTGCGCTGAAGCCAGTTGCAGGCGGCCGACGGGCTCTCAACCAGGATCGCGGGGCCGCAGGGGAAGTCGGCCGGGATCTCGGTCTCGATGGTCTGGGGCCGGCCGTCGCGGTCCCAGGGCGGCGCATCGAAGGCGATCTCGGGGAGCATCACCCGGCGCCCGTCGGCGCCGAGGCTCTGCAGGCGGCGCGTGACGTGCAGCGCGCATTCGGCGCCGTAGGCGATCACCCGCGTCTGGCGCAGGGCGCCGCCGGGCGCGACCTCGGGCGTCAGCAGGTCCGTCGAGCGGACGCGGTAGGGCCAGTGCCAGTCGCCGGCGGTGTAGGAGACGAAGGCGCACAGCGCCAGGAACAGGCTCCCGCCGACCGCGTGGTAGAGCCGGGTGAGCCAGCGGTCGAGGGTGGCGCTCATCGCAGATCTCCCCGGAACAGCCGCCAGATCTGGCGGACGAGCGGCAGCCGGTCGATCCCGAACTGCGCCAGCGCGAAGGCCGTGACGGCGACGGCGACCGCCGCATGCTTCATCCGCCGGTAGTACCGGGCCAGCGCCCGCCGCTCGATCCGGTCGTCGATCACCGCGTCGAGGGCGGCGAGGCGGTCCGGCGTCTGGTGCCGGATGAAGCTGCGCCACTCGGTGCCGAACCGGACGACCAGCCGGTCCTCGTCCGGCTCGGTCGCGGCACGCTCGGCGTAGGCGCGGCGGATCAGGGTCTCGCCGAGGCCGTCGTCGGGGGGCGGCAGCACCCGGCCGACGCCC
>NZ_VRVH01000309.1:0-5137 GCF_008040095.1 Methylobacterium sp. WL6
GGAGGGTACCCTGCGCAGCAGGGGGGGAGAGGGGAGCGACGGTGCCGGATACGGCGCTCCCCTCTCCCGACCCTCGCTGACGCGAGGCCCACCCTCCCCCGCGAAGGGGGGAGGGGAAGACGCGGATGGACTTGAATTCGTTGAGTGAATCGTCCGCTCGCGCTGCAGCAGGACGGGCCGGCCGATGCGGTTGACGCCGGCCCTTGTCCGCACGGCTGCCGACCAAGCGCGTGCGGTCCACTCGGCGTCGATCGGATCGAAGCTGCCCAGCATGCCGAGCGCGGCACGCCGCCACAGAACTTCGCCGCCGGTGAAGACGGCGTCCGGCGCGGCGTCATCCCCCGCCGACGAGGGCAGGTCGAGGCCGGTCACCGCGTCGTCGAACAGCACCCGAAGCCCCGCCACCGCATCCGCCCCCGAGAGGACCGTGTCGAGAACGAGGGCGGCGAGCGCGCCGGGCGCCAGGAGATCGCCCGCCCGCAGGACCAGGACGAAATCGACCCCGTCGTCGGCGAGGATCGCGGCGGGCGACGGCGATCCCGGCGGCACGACGTCGTGCCGGCATTCCGGGTAGTCCTGCCGCGCGACCGAGGCGATGCTGTCGGCCAGACGCGGCGCGTCGCCGGAGGCGACGGTGAGCACGCGCAGCCGCGGCCACGGGCGTCCGTCCGGCAAGGCGTCCGGGCGCGCGAGCGCGATGGCGGATCGGCCATAGGGCCAATCCGCGACGCCGTGGGCGGCTTCGAGATCCGGGTCGGAGGGAACGTCGGTCACGACGGGGGCGGGCGGCTCTGCGCGACGCATCGCGGGGCTGCGATGATGCCGGAGGATTGGTTTCGATCGCCTTCCGGTCCTGGGATCAGCCGGCGACGCGAATTCCCGCCGCGCCCGCCTCCGCCCGCCCGACGATCGCCGCCGCCGGATGCCCGGCGGCGCGGATGCGGGCGAGGATCGCGTCGGCGCGCTCGGGGGCGCAGGCGACGAGCAGGCCGCCCGAGGTCTGCGGATCGGTAAGCAGGTGCCGCGCCCATTCGGGGAAGCCGTCCTCCAGCGCGACCTCGCCGCCGAACGCGGTCCAGTTGCGGTGGGACGCGCCGGTGACGAAGCCGTCCCGGGCGAGCGTTTCGGCCGAGGGCAGCAGCGGCACGGACGGCCAGTCGATCACGAGGCGGCAGCCGGCGCCGCGCGCGAACTCGAGGCCGTGCCCGAGCAGGCCGAAGCCGGTGACGTCGGTGATGGCGTGCACGTCCGGGTCGGCGGCCAGCTCGGTGCCGACCTTGTTCAGCAGCGTCGTCGTCGCGACGAACGCGGCGTAGCCGCCCTCCGGCAGGGCGTCGCGCTTGATCGCGGCGGAATAGACGCCGACGCCGAGGGGTTTGGTCAGGATCAGCGCGTCGCCGACCCGCGCGTCGGCGTTGCGGCGCACGTCCTCGCGGCGGCAGGTGCCGATCACCGCCAGGCCGTAGATCGGCTCCGGCGTGTCGATCGAGTGCCCGCCGGCGATCGGGATGCCGGCCTCGGCGCAGGTCGCCGCGCCGCCCTTCAGGATCTCGGCGACGATCTCGGGCGCGATCTTGCCGACCGGCATCCCGAGGATGGCCAGCGCCATGATCGGGCGGCCGCCCATGGCGTAGACGTCGGAGATCGCGTTGGTGGCGGCGATCCGGCCGAAATCGCGCGGGTCGTCGACCATCGGCGTGAAGAAGTCGGTGGTGGCGATGACGCAGGTGCCGTCGTCGAGCGCCCAGACCGCGGCGTCGTCGGCGGTCTCGTTGCCGACGAGCAGGCGCTCGAACGGGCCGGCGATCGGCTGGTCGGCGAGCAGCGACCGCAGGATCGCCGGGTCGAGCTTGCAGCCGCAGCCGCCGCCGTGGGCGAGGCTGGTGAGGCGGACGGGGGTCGCATCCATGAGGGCACCGCGCGTTCGAACGGACAGGGGTCGCTGGTCGGTGCCGATACCATGGATCGCGGGTTCGGCGCGCCTCGGCCCGCGCGCCGCACGCCGGGAAGGATGGGACAATCGCGGGCGGGCGCCCATATTCCGGTCGTTCAACCCGGAGACGGCCCGATGCCCGATACGCCCGCCCGCAGCTTCGTCCCCCTGTCGATCGCGGTGCTGACCGTCTCGGACACGCGCCGGCCGGAGGACGACCGCTCCGGCGACACCCTGGTGCAGCGGCTGACCGAGGCCGGCCACAAACTCGCGGCGCGCGCGATCGTGCCGGACGAGGCGACGGCGATCCGCGGGACGGTCGAGGGCTGGACGCGTGATCCCGGAATCGACGTGGTGATCACCACCGGCGGCACCGGCTTCACCGGCCGCGACGTGACGCCCGAGGCGCTGGAGCCGCTGTTCGAGAAGCGGATGGACGGCTTCTCGGCGGTGTTCCACCGCATCTCCTACGACAAGATCGGCACCTCGACGCTGCAGTCGCGGGCGACGGCCGGGGTCGCCAACGCCACCTACGTCTTCGTGCTGCCGGGCTCGCCGGGCGCCTGCCGCGACGCCTGGGACGGGATCCTGGTCAGCCAGCTCGACTACCGGCACCGCCCCTGCAACTTCGTCGAGATCATGCCGCGCCTGGACGAGCACCTGCGGCGGGGCGCCTCGCTCACGGCCTGAGGATCACATCCGGTCGATCCGCGCGATCAGGCGCCGCGGCACCAGCCGCGGGGCGAAGGTTCCGATCTCGGTGAGGCGATCGCGGCGGACGAGGTCGCCGGGCCGCGCCGCACCCGCGCCGAGCAGCGCCTCGGCCCGAATGGCCAGCCGCGTCGCCAGCCCGGCATGCGGGCGGGACAATCGCCCCAGGGCGTCGGCCGGCGCTGTGCCGACGAAGCGGTCGAGGGTGCGGATCCAGCCGTCGCCGGGCACGTCGCCCGCCTCCAGGCACAGCACCCAGTCGCGGCGCGCGACCGCCGCGCCGGCGAACCACCGGTCCGATCCGCGCGGCGGCACCACCAGGGTCGCGCCGGTCGCGTCGGCGATCGTGTCGACCGCCTCACCCATCGCGGCGGCGACGATCACGGCGTCGCCCACGAGCCCGGCGGCCACGCCTCCGACGAGGGCGCCCAGGGTGTCGGCCAGACGGTCGATCGCATCGGCGTCGCCGGGGTCGGCGACATGAACCAGGGCGGAGATCATGGCCGCGCATACCGTATTTTCGCCGGGCGCGGGCAGGCCGGCTCGACGCGGCGGACCAGCGTTGCACCACAGCCACAAAGCCCGAGAAACTGCCTAAAATCGAGGCGTATCCGGTCGACCTTGTTCCTGTTATGTTCCATGTGAAACACGCTTCTCCGGGGTGCTGCCAGTCCGATGTCCACACCCCGTCCTCCGCTCGGCGCCGAATCCACGCCGCGACGTCGGAAACGCTGCGCGGCCGGGGCGCCACCGCCAACCCGGGCGGGCGCTTCGAGGCGATCCGCCGCGAGGCCGCCGACGACGGCTGGCCGGCGGACGAGCCCGCACCGGCCAGACGCACAGAGGTGACGCTGGAGCGAGCGAGCGGGATCATCTCCCGCAACACCTCGCCCGACATCTCGTTCGACCGCTCGATCAACCCCTATCGCGGCTGCGAGCACGGCTGCGTCTACTGCTTCGCCCGGCCGAACCACGCCTATGCCGGCCTGTCGCCCGGGCTCGACTTCGAGACGAAGCTCTTCGCCAAGCCGGACGCCGCGCGCCTGCTCGAGCGGGAGCTGTCGGCGCCGGGCTACGCGCCGCGGACCATCGCTCTCGGAACGACGACAGACCCGTATCAGCCGATCGAGCGCGAGCACCGCATCACCCGGGAGATCCTCGAGGTGCTGGCCCGCCTGCGCCATCCCGTCGGCATCGTGACGAAGTCGAACCTCGTTACCCGCGACATCGACATCCTGGCCGGGATGGCGGAGCGGAACCTCGTGAAGGTGGCGATGTCGGTGACGACCCTCGATCCGGTGCTCGCCCGGAAGATGGAGCCGCGCGCGCCGCATCCGCGCAAGCGCCTGGAGGCGATCCGGGCGCTCAGCCGAGCCGGCGTGCCGGTGATGGTGATCGTCGCGCCGATCATCCCCTCGCTCAACGACCACGAGATCGAGGCGATCCTGACGGAGGCCCGCGCCTGCGGCGCGCGGGAGGCGAACCACGTGCTGCTGCGCCTGCCGCACGAGCTGAAGGACCTCGTCGCCGACTGGTTCGCCGAGCACTATCCCGGGCGGCAGCGCCACGTGTTCTCCCTGGTCGAGCAGGCCCGCGGCGGCCGCGAATACGACGCCACGTTCGGCAAGCGGATGACCGGGGAGGGCGCCTACGCCGACCTGATCGCGACGCAGATGCGGCTGGCCAAGGCGCGTCTCGGCTATGCGCAGACCCGCATCACCCTCGACGCCGCGGCCTTCGCCAAGCCCGGCGAGCAGTTCTTGCTGCTGTGACGGGGGCGAAGGCGGCGATCGAGCAAGGCTCCGCGGTGGCAGGACGGCTGAATCGTTTTGGCATCGACGGACGACCTCAGGCATCTCGCAAACGAACGCGACCTAATCGGCGCCCGCGATGTTCGCTCCGCCATCGCCGTACGCCCGCGTGAAACTCAGCCGGTGATGCGGGGTGCGGCCGTGGGTCCTGAGGCCGGCGAGGTGCACCGGGGCGCCGTAGCCGACGTTGCGCTCCCAGCCGTAATGCGGGTGGCGCCGGGCCAGCACCCGCATCAGCGCATCGCGAAACGTCTTGGCGACGATGGAGGCGGCGGCGATCTGCGGCACCGCGCGGTCGCCGCCGACGACTGCACGGCAGGGCTGCGGCAGGCCGGGAACCGCGTCCCGCCCGTCGACCAGCACCGGCGCATCGAGGGCGAGCCGCAGCACCGCCCGGCGCATCGCGTCGAGGGTGGCGAGGCGGACGTTGACCCGGTCGATCAATGCCCGGGATCCCGCCGCGACCGCAACGCGGCCCTGTGCGCGGATCAGCGGCGTCAGGATCTCGCGCAGCGGTTCCTTGACCCGCTTGCTGTCGTCGAGGCGGGCGAGCAGGTCCGGCGGGATCGCGGTCGGGTCGAACCACACCGCCGCGACGACCACCGGGCCGCACAGGGCGCCGCGCCCGACCTCGTCGCAGCCGATGACGGCGGGGTAGTCGGCGGCGCAGGCGGGATCGAAG
>NZ_VRVH01000030.1:0-30048 GCF_008040095.1 Methylobacterium sp. WL6
GCCCATCGGCGACCCGCCGCCGGGTCCCTCGGCCCCCGAGGGCGATCCGCCTGCGGACGTGCCGAATCCGCAGCCCCCGAGTCCCATCGACGCCCGGTGACCTCGACCGCCGCGCTAGTCGCGCGGCGGCTTCGTCTCGGCGCCCAGCCGTCTCATGCAAGCGTGATAGATCTCGGCACCCAACGCGAACGGGGTGAGACCCTTCGGATTCGGTGCTGCGAACACCTTGTCCCGGGCCTCGTCACGGCATTGCGCGTCCTGCGGGCCGGTGATGGGCTGATCCTGGGCTTCGACGAGCCCGATCCAGGCCAGGGATACCACCACGACCGTTGCCCCGAGCTTCAGTGCCATCCGACGTTCTCCATGGTGTCGAGCGTGTCCAGCTTCGTCGGCCTGCATCCTAGACCGGCGGTCAGCGTCCGCCGGTCATGGCTCGTACGGGCGCCGTGGCCAGGTCGGCGGTCGAGCCCACGGTGTCCCGGAAACCTGAGCCAACGTTGGACAGGTGCTCGCCGTAGGTCTCGCGCGTCTGCGGGTCGACGAGGGCCACGGGGGCGGCCACGGCCAGCGCGGCACCCGTAGCGACGGTCGAGGCCGCGCCGGCCGCTGTGCTCACAAGTCGGTCGCCGATACCGATCTGCCCGTCCGAGATCGGCTGGCCGTCGGCGAGGCGCTTGCCCAGCAGCGCGACGACCTCGCCCGAGGCGAACTTGCCGTGGTTGAGCGGGTCGTCGCCCTTCACCGTCGATAGGTTCAAGACGCCGATGTTCTGGCGCTCCAGCTCCGACTTGTATGGTTCGATGGTCGGATCGATGGCCCCGAGGCGGATGCTGTCCCCCCACACCAGACGGGATACGGCGAGGGCCTGATCGTCACCCGAGACCATCAGCGTCAGGCGCGGCCGGTCCGGCCCCATGTCGTGGAACGCGGACCGGGCGAGGTCCATGTCGACATCCGGCGCGGCCAGGATCACGTTGCGGATCTTGGGGGCGACGCGCCGGTCGCGGATCGCCATCTGCCGCAGGCTCTCCAGGGTGAGCCAATTGCCCATCGAGTGCGCGAGCACGGTGATCTCGCCGACGTTCGTGTCCTTCGCTAGGTCCCGCAACAACGTCTCCAGCCCGTTGCGCGAGAAGTTGGTACTCTCCCGGTCGTAGCCGTAGGCGAGAACCGACCCCTTCGACGGCCATGTGAACAGGACCGGCGCGACCTCGGCGCCGGAATCGTGGACGATCTGCGCGAAGCGGAAAACGGCGTCCTCGAACTTGTTGTTGAACCCGTGCACGAACACCAGCACATGGCGCTTGGCCCCGCGCCGGACCGCACGGCCGGTCCAGGCCGCGACCTTGCCCCGCTCGACCGGATCGGCGCGCAGCGCGACGAAATCCGTCGCCGGGTTACCCGGCAGGCTTTTCGGCCACTGCACGGAGCCTGGCTGGCGGATGGCGTCGGGCGGGATGGAGACCGCTAGGTCGGTGTAGGTCACGGCGTCGCCGCGTTCGCCCGAAAACAGCACGCCACGGTCGGTCGCCGACTTGCGGGTCGTCGCGACGAGCATGTCGACGCGGGACGTGCCCGGCATCTGTTCGGTCTGGGCAATGGGCAGCAGCACCCCGGTCGGCCGCCCGGAACACGCCGGGAGCGCCAGGATCAGCGAGGCGACCACCAAACCGCGGACGTTCCGTATTTTCTGCAACGACACCCGCACCATCCGACCCGCATCCCCGTATCGGCCGTGACGGGCAATGGTTCACGAACCGTCAAGGCAGGAAGGTATTGGCGGGCGATTGCGGCGTCAGGCGGGCTCGGCCGCCAAGCGGCGTGTCCAAACGGTGGAGGGCGTAGCGGATGCGGGATCAGTTCCCGTACGGCGAGGCGAGGACCACCCTGATCTTCCTGGCGGGCTGCGTCTCGGCGGAGGTCGCCCCGGCCTTGTCATCCTTGCCATCGGTCGAGACGGCCGTGGTGTCGTCGCTCCGCCGCAGGCTCGGCGCCGTCTCGGAGGCGGCAGCCGGGAGGATCGACGCGAAGGTGGTGACGACGAGGGCGGCGATGACTGTCTTCACGGCGTTCGTCCGAAGCGTTGCTATTCTACGCGACCAACGGTCAAGCTCCGTCCAGGTTCCCGCCCGCCGTCTCATTCGGGTTCGGCCGCAGACATGCGGGTGCCGATGTGCCGATGCGGAGTGGTCGAACGATAGGTTCTGCAACCTCACCGTTCGATGTTAATCCGTGGAACATCGCGCGCGCAGGACGGCTTGACCGCTCGACGTGCCCCCCATGGGCATATCGAGGCATTCGCAGCAGCACTGGACCGAGATCGATGGCACTCGCCCCCGATACGACACGCACCGACCTCGACCGGCCCTACGCGGCCGGTGGGTATCCCGCCGACGAGCTGCGCACCATCGCGGTCCACAAGGTGGCCTGGGGGGCGATCTTCGCCGGCGCCGTGATCGCGCTGGTCGCCCAGGTCATCCTCAACATGGTCGGGCTGGGCATCGGCCTGTCGACGGTCGACCCGGCCGGGACCGGCACCCCCACCGCGGGGTCGCTGTCATCGGGCGCCGGGATCTGGTTCGTGGTCTCCGGCATCCTCGCCTCCGCCGCCGGCGGATGGCTCGCCGGACGCTTGGCGGGCAAGCCCGTGCTCAACACCGGCGGCTTCCATGGTCTGGTAGCCTGGGCCGTCTCGACCCTCGTGGTCATATACCTCCTGTCGTCCGCGGTCGGCGGCGTGGCCAGCGGCGCCTTCAATGCCGTCTCCAGCACGCTCGGCGGTGCCGGTAACCTAGTCGGCGGTTCGGTGAAGACCGCCGCGCAGGCTGCGGCGCCCTCGCTGCCGGGCATGGACAACCCGTTCTCGAACATCGAGGGCCAGGTTCGCGCCAACACCGGCAGCGACCCGCAGGCGCTGAAGGACGCTGCCGTCACGGCCGTGCGTGCCGCGGTGACCGGCGATGCAGCCCAACAGGCCGATGCCCAGGGGAAGGCCGCGCAGGCGCTGGCCAAGGCGCAGAACATCCCGGTCGAGCAGGCCCGTACCCAGGTGCAGCAGTACGTCCAGCAGTACAGGGACACGGTCGCCAAGGCCAAGGAGCAGGCCAAGCAGGCCGCCGACGCCACCGCGCGCGTCGCCTCGCAGGGTGCGCTCTACGGCGCCCTGGCGCTGCTCCTGGGTGCGTTGGCGGCCTTCCTCGCCGGACGCGGCGGTGCCAAGGGTCCCCTGGCGGATCGCACCGTCGTCACACCGGTCGCCCAGCGTCGGGTCTGAACGGCGGGACCGTCGGGTCGGCGTGAGCGTTGACCCGGCTCGGAACTGGAGCCTCGCGGCCATCCTGGCCACGGGGCGGACTAGCAACCTTGAACCCAGGAGCGCAGCGATGGACGGGAACCGCATTACCGGCGCCGCCAAGGAGCTCGGCGGCAAGGTCGAGGGCAAGGCCGGGGAGCTGACGGGCGACCGTTCGACCCAGGCAGAGGGCAAGCTCGACGAGGCCAAGGACACTGCCGAGAACCTCTATGGCAAGGCCAAGGACGCCGTCCGCGACGCTGCCGATGCAGTGGGCGACGCGACCGGCCGCGGCGGCATAAACGGCAACCGGGTGTCCGGAGCCGCGCGGGAGTTCGGGGGCAAGGTGCAGGGTGCGGTCGGCAACCTGACCGGCGACCGCGAGACCCAGGCGAAAGGCAAGGCCAACGAGGTGGGGGGCTCCGTCGAGAACCTGTGCGGGCAGGCCAAGGACGCGGTCCGGGACGTCGCCGACCAAGCGGGCGACCTCGCCCGCGGCGCCCTGCGGCAGGGACGGGAGAGTTACCCGGATGCCGAGCGGGCCTATCGCCAGGGAGCGGAAACCGTCACGCAGTACGCGAAGGAGTCCCCGCTTGGCCTGGCGGTGATGGCCGGCGCCATCGGTTATCTGCTTGCGCTCGTGATCCACGGACGCCGGTGAAGTCCAGGCGGGCCGGCGCAAGCCGGTCCGCGAGCGTCGAACGACGCCGGGCGGGCCCTTTGCCATCGCGACGAACGTGCGAGCGCCGTTCGAGCCTGCGTAACCGACGTGTTCATCACCGCATATAAGGCACGGCACCGAGCCAACGACCCGCCTCAATCCCGCGGGAAGCACGGCCGAGCGGGCGCCTACGGAACGTGCAAGCAAGCCGTGCATCACCCTTCGGTAATCAGCGTTCAGACCGAACGGTCCCCGCAATGACCGATCCTGCATCCGACGTGGACCGGAATGGCAACCCGATAGAGGTAACGCTTGCACTTTCTCGGAATCGATTGGGTCGGCGTCAACGCTGAGAACGGGCGCAAGCTCGTCCTCTCCCTCGCGTTCATCGCGATCATCGTCGGCGGTGGGGTCGGTCTCAGGGCGCTCGTCGGCCTCGTGCTGACAAGGACCGACCACTCGACCCTGCAGACGAAGTTCTGGACGCGGCAGGGCATCAGTCTCCTGGCCGCCATCCTGCTCGTCCTCGGCCTGCTGTCGATCTGGTTCAACGACCCGACCCGGCTCGCCACCGCGTTCGGCCTTTTCTCGGCGGGCCTCGCCTTCGCCCTGCAGCAGGTGGTGACCTCGCTCGCGGGCTATTTCGTGATCCTGCGAGGTTCGACGTTCACCGTGGGCGACCGCATCACCATGGGAGGGGTGCGCGGCGACGTGCTACGGCTCGGCTTCATACAGACAACCATCATGGAGATGGGGCAGCCCCCGTCCGTCCAGGGCGCGTCACCGGCGATGTGGGTGCGCAGCCGCCAGTTCACCGGCCGCATCGTCACCGTCAGCAACGCGCAGATCTTCTCAGAGCCCGTGTTCAACTACACCCGCGACTTCCCGTTCATCTGGGAGGAGATGGCCGTCCCCATCACCTATCGGGCCGACCGTCTGAGGGTCGAGGCGATCATGCTGACGGCCGCCCGCCGCCATGCACTCGACGCCACCGCGATGGCGGAGGAGGCCAAGGCACGCCTCCAGGAACGCTTCGGGGTCGAGCCCATCGACCTGGAGCCCCGGGTGTACTTCCGCATCACGGACAACTGGCTGGAGCTGACCGTGCGCTTCATCCTGGGTACGCACCAGATCCGCGGCGCCAAGGACGCGATGAGCCGCGAGATCCTGGCCGGGCTGGACGATGCCGGCATCGGCATCGCCTCCGCGACCTACGACATCGTCGGGCTGCCGCCGGTCGAAATCGGCGGCCGCCGGCGGGCGCGAGAAGGCGGCCCTGCCAACCCAAGGGTGGAGGAGTGACGGGCGTGGTACCGATCCTCGCAGCCATGGCGGCTGTCCTGCTCGCATTCGTCCATGTCGTCACGCCCGCCCTTCGGTTCCTCGACGGTTCGCCCCGTAGCATTTGGCTTTCGGCGGCTGGTGGCGTCGCGGTGGCCTACGTGTTCGTGCACTTCCTGCCGGAACTGGCCGCCGGCGAAACCAGCGTCGGCCGGATGGCCGGCGACACCCTCGGCGGCTTCTCGGAGCGGCACGTCTACTTGATCGCCCTCGGCGGTCTGATGGCCTTCTACGGACTGGACAGGCTGGCGAAGGTCGACCGCTCCCGCCGAGCCGGCATCCCCGTCACCGATGCCCGCGGTGCCCCGGCCGAAGTGGGCACGGGGGCCGGGGTGTTCTGGATCCACATGGTGTCCTTCGGCCTCTACAACGGCCTCGTGGGCTACCTTTTACTCCATCGCGAGGTGACGGGCCCGACCTCACTGGCCTTCTTCACCGTGGCGATGGCGTTGCACTTCGTCGTTACCGACTACGGCCTGAACGAGGACCACAAGGCGGCATACCGAGGGATCGGGCGATGGCTCCTCGCCGCCGCCGTGTTGGCGGGGTTCGCGCTCGGGGCCTTCACCACCGTATCCGACGCGGCCATCGCGGCCCTGACGGCCTTCCTCGGCGGCGGCGTGATCCTGAACGCCCTCAAGGACGAGGTTCCGAGCGAACGCCAGAGCCGGTTCTGGGCCTTCGCGCTAGGGGGCGCTGGGTACTCCGCGTTGCTACTGACCCTCTGATCCGACCCACAACGTGCGAGGCACGGCGTATGCAAGATCCGGCGGTCGCCGCCGGACCGGACGGAACGACCTCCATTCACGGGCACGGGGACGGGCATGAGGATCAGGGGCGGTTACACCATCGGCTACGACACGTTCGGACCGACACCGATCGTCTACCAACTCAACGTCCATCCCTCGCGGGCGCACGACCTGTTGAGCCCGGACACGATGCGGGCCGACCCACCCGTGCCGATGGGTCCGTACACCGACGACTTCGGCAACACCTGCGTTCGCCTCGTATCACCCGGCGGGCGGATGACGGTCTCGGCGGATTTACTGATCGCGGACAGCGGGGAGCCGGACCCCTACGTGCCGGATGCGCGCCAGATCCAAGTCCCGGACCTTCCGGACGAGGTGTTGGTCTACCTGCTCGGGTCGCGGTACTGCGACACGGACAAGCTCGCCGGCATCGCCTGGTCGTTGTTCGGAAACGCCCCCGAGGGATGGAGCCGGGTGCAGGCCATCGTGTCCTGGGTCCACCGGCATATCCGCTTCGATTACCAGCTTGCCGACGCGACCCGCTCGGCCTTCGACGGTTACACCCAACGCGTCGGCGTCTGCCGCGACTTCGCCCACCTCGCGGTGACCCTGTGCCGATGCATGAACATCCCGGCGCGGTACTCCACGGGCTACCTCGGCGACATCGGCGTTCCAGTCGACCCGTACCCGATGGACTTCTCCGCATGGTTCGAGGTCTACCTCGCAGGCCCGGAGGGGCCGCGCTGGTACACGTTCGACGCGCGCCACGATGCCCGGCGGATCGGCCGGGTCGTCATCGCCCGTGGCAGAGACGCCACCGATGTGGCGATATCGACGAGCTTCGGGACGGCGCTGCTGGCGCAGTTCGACGTCGTCACGGCAGCACTCCCCGACGATGCCACGCCCCAGCCCCATTCCCGGGATAGGTCGAAGGCATCGTCGGACACCTTGAACGTCGGTGATGTCGCCGGCACGTCCGTTGGGGATGCCGTTTCGCGTGCGACCCGATGGTGAGGCGTCTCCGCCTCGATGGAGGGCAGCCCGTTGATTCCCGGAGCCACATCCCGAACCGTCATGCTCGGCGAGGCCATCGCTCGATGGCACCTGGGGTTGGCCATGCAAGCCTGCAACGACAACATGCCGACGACGGGGCGAGGCCTCCTCATGACGGCGGCACTGGGCGTCCCGCTCGCCTCGACCGCCGCCCTGGCGGCTTGCCTCCGGTTCCTCGTCTAGGCGTCCGTCCGCAACCTCGGCGCAACGAAGCGTTACGGCCGGCGCCCGAAACACGTCCGTCGCTTCGTGTCCGAACGATTGATCGCTCCCGGCCGGTCATCCACCGGTGCGCGAGATGCAGCATCCGTGCGGTCCGAACCGGTGGAAGTCCTGGGGCAAGCCCCGGGACTTCCGACGCTATCCTCAGTCGATGACCTCGACGATGCGGCCGCTGCCGCGCTCGACCAGGACGGTCCGTCCGTTCACGACCGTGTAGCGGCTGCCGCGTGCGCCGTACTCCTCGGGAACGTCATAGTAGCTGACGCCGGCGGACGGCAGCACGGTGCCGACGCGGACGTCGCCGTCGTAGGCGTAGGACGGCCGACGCTCACCGCGGACATAGGTGCGGAAGCGCGGACGGTCGTCGACGCCGAGGATGCCGTTCACGGTCCCGGTGGCCGCACCGATGGCACCCCCGACGATGGCTCCGATAGGGCCGCCTGCCGCTCGTCCATCGTCCGCGCCTTCCTGGGCGCCACGCACCAGGCCCTGGGCCTGGACGGACACGGGGAGCGCCAGCCCGAGGGCCATCGCGGCGATGAGGGTCTTCGTCTTCATTCGCATTTCTCCGTTCGGATCGTGACCGCCGCGCCAGAAGGGCGCGATGTCCATCCGCCGACATGCGGCCAGCAGCGGCAGGGAATGGCTAAGCCTGACGGTGTGATTTCGTTCCGTGGTTGGACGGCTTGGAGGGTGACGGCGGTGGGCTCGTCCGTCCCGGGAGGTGCTTGGCGATCACGAAGGGGCGATTGCCCCGAGATTGATGCGTTTCCACGATATGACGGCCGGAGTACCCATCGGAATCACCATGGTCCATACCGGCTACGACCCCGCCCTCGTCGCGCTCTCCATCGCCATCGCGGTGTTCGCCTCCTACACCGCACTCGACCTCGGCGACCGCGTCCGCGGGGCCGGCCACGGGCTGCGCTGGGCCTGGGTCGCGGCGGCCTCGGTCGCGATGGGCGGCGGGATATGGGCGATGCACTTCGTCGGCATGCTCGCCTTCGAGATGGGCATGCCGGCCGCCTACGACCTTGGGATCACCGTCGCTTCCTTGGCGCTGGCCATCGCCGCCACGGGAGCCGCGTTCGCCTGGGTCAGCCGCCCGGGCGCCGGCCCGCGCGACGTCCTCGTCAGCGGTCCGCTGATGGGCGTCGGCGTCGCCGGCATGCATTACACAGGCATGGCCGCGATGCGGGTGCCCGGCAACTTCGCCTACAGTCTGCCTGTCGTCGCCGTATCGGTCGCCATCGCGGTCACCGCCGCGACCGCGGCGCTGTGGCTGACCTTCCGGCAGAACAGCGTCTGGCAGAAGCTCGCCGCCGCCGCGGTGATGGGTCTGGCGGTGGCCGGGATGCACTACACCGGCATGGCCGCGGCGACCTTCACCGCCGAGGCGGCGGGAGCGCACGCCGCCCATGCCACGGGCGTCGGCGTCGGCCAGCAGCACCTCGCGCTCGTCGTGGCCGGCGCGACCTTCGTGATCCTGTTCATGGCCATCGTCGCCTCGTCGTTCGACCAGCAGCGTGTTCAGCGACATCTCCACGCCAGCGAGGGCCGGTTCCGGGCCGCGGCGGAGGCGGTCGGCGACATCATCTGGACCGCCGACGCACGTGGCGCGATGGTCGGCCCGCAGCCGTACTGGCAGGCCTATACCGGGCAGTCCGAGGCCGAGTGCCAGGGCGTGGGATGGGCCGATGCCGTGCACCCGGATGACGTCGAGCCGACCAAGGCCGCCTGGCGGCAGGCCGTCGCGGAGGACCGGGGCTACGAGCTGCAGCACCGCGTGCGCAACCAGGAAGGGTCTTACCGTCTGTTCGCGGTGAAGGGTCGCCCGGTGCGCAACGCCGACGGGACGATACGCGAATGGGTTGGGGTGCACGCCGACATCACCGAACGTCAGGCGTTCGAGACTGCGCTTCGGGAAGCCCGGGACGCTGCCGAGGAGCATAGCCGAGCGAAGAGCCGGTTCCTGGCCAATATGAGCCACGAGTTGCGCACCCCCCTCTCGGCCGTGATCGGCTACTCGGAAATGCTTGAGGAGGAGGCCGAGGAACTCGGCCAGGACGGCCTGCTCAAGGATCTCGGCAAGATCAAGTCGAACGCCCAGCACCTGCTCGGGCTGATCAACGACGTGCTCGACCTGTCCAAGGTCGAGGCCGAGAAGATGGAGCTGTACCCCGAGGACATCGACGTCGCCGAGTTCGTGACGGACGCCGCCGGGACGGTCGACGCGTTGGTCGCCAAGAAGGGCAATACCCTCGTTGTCGAGGTCGCCGATGACGTTGGCGCCGCGCGTACGGATGCGGTGAAGTTACGCCAGTGCTTGTTCAACCTGCTGTCGAACGCCGCCAAGTTCACCGAGGAAGGTACCATCACCCTGCGCGCTAGCCGTAAGCCGGAGGACGGGTGCGACTGGCTGCGGTTCAAGGTCGAGGACACCGGCATCGGCATGAGCCCGGAGCAGGTCGGGCGGCTGTTCGAGCGCTTTACCCAGGCCGACGAGAGCACGACGCGCAACTACGGCGGCACCGGCCTCGGGTTGGCGTTGACCAAGGCGTTCGCCCACCTCCTCGGCGGCGACGTCACGGTCGAGAGCACCGAGGGACGAGGGACCAGCTTCATCCTGCGCATTCCGGCATCTGCCCCCGAACAGGTCGTCGAGGCGCCAGCGGTGGTGCCCGAAAATCAGGTTAGCATCGGCGACCTTGTGCTGGTCATCGACGACGAGGCCAATCAGCGCGAGCTGATGACCCGGTTCCTCGAACGCCAGCGCTTCGCCGTACGAACGGCGGGCGACGGACGTACCGGGTTGGAGCTCGCTAGGTCGCTCCGCCCGCGGGCGATCCTGCTCGACGTGATGATGCCGGAGATGGACGGCTGGTCGGTACTGACCGCCCTGAAGGCCGATCCCGAGACCGCCGGCATCCCCGTGGTTATGGTCAGCTTCGTCGCCGACGCGGCGCTGAGCGCCTCGCTCGGTGCGGTCGAGGCGGTGCCCAAGCCGGTGGACTGGGTGCGCCTGCGCACGATCCTGGATCAGTTCCGGGCGGCCGACGGCGACGTGCTCGTGGTCGACGACGACGCCGACATGCGCCACCGCCTCCGGACCGTATTGGAGCGCAACGGCTGGACCGTGCGCGAGGCCGGGAACGGCTGCGAGGCGCTCGACCAGGTCCGGCATGGCGTACCGCGCCTCGTACTGCTCGACCTGACCATGCCGGTGATGGACGGCTTCTCTTTCCTCGACCGGCTGCGGGTCCTGCCCGGCTGCGCCGAGGTCCCGGTGGTGGTGCTCAGCGCACGCGACGTCACGGCGGCCGAGCGCGACCGCCTGTCCGAGGCCGACCGGGTCCTGCGCAAGGGCGACGCCAGCCTGCAGGACATCGCCACGGAGCTACGCAAACTCGACAACCGCCAGACGGATGCCGGGGATGCGACCACGACGGCAGCCGTATCGGGCCCCCCATGATCCTCGACCGGTTGTAGGGCATGCCATCCGGCTCATACGCGAGTGGAGGCGCCAATCTCTCCGCCGGTGAGCCGGCGGACTGCCACGGCGATAGGTTTACCCGCAGGGGGATGAATGGAACACGGTTTGGCGACGGCGGTGCTCTGCATCGTGGGCGGCGGCATCGCGGCCCAGGTGCTCGCCGCGCGCCTGCGCATTCCGGCTATCGTGCTCCTGCTCGCGCTCGGCTTCCTCGTTGGACCCGTGTTCGGGCTGCTGCACCCCACCCGAGACTTCGGGGAGAACCTGCGGCCCCTGATCGGGTTGGCCGTGGCCATCGTGGTGTTCGAGGGCGGTCTTGCCCTGGACTTCCGCGAGCTCAGGGCCTCCGGCGAGGGCGTCCTCCGGCTCACCGCCTTCGCGCTGCCGGTCAACTTCGTCCTCGGCACCCTCGCCGCCCACCTGATTGGCGGGATGATGTGGGGGCCCGCCTCGGTGTTCGGCGCCATCCTCGTCGTCACCGGGCCGACCGTGATCCTGCCCCTGCTGCGCCATGCCCGGCTGGAACGACGCTCGGCCGCATTCCTGAAGTGGGAGGCCATCGTCAACGACCCCGTCGGAGCCATCCTCACGGCGGTCGTTATCGAGATCCTGGTGGGCGTACCCCACGGTGCCGACGAGACCCCGGCGACCGCCCTGGCGGTCCACCTCGCCGAAGGCGTGCTGGTGGCGGGCGGCCTAGGTGTCGGCTTCGCCCTGTCGGTGGCCTGGGCGTTCCGGCGCGATCTCGTCCCGGAAACGTTGAAGACGCCCGTGCTGCTCGCCCTCGCCCTCGTCGCCTACGTCGTCCCGAACCTGCTCATGCACGAGGCCGGGCTGATCGGCGCCACCGTGTTCGGGATCGCGTTGGCCAACCGGCATGTGCCGGGTCTGGGCGAGTTGCGGCGGTTCAAGGAGGCGCTCGTCGTCCTCCTCGTGTCCTGCCTGTTCGTCGTGCTGACCGCCGACCTCGACTTGGGCGTCCTCGGGAAGCTGTCCCTGCCGATCCTCGGTCTCACGGCCGCCATCCTGTTCGTGGTCCGACCGGCGGCGATCTGGCTCGCGACGTTGGGCAGCGACCTGTCGCGGCGTGAGCGACTGTTCGTGGGCTGGATAGGCCCCCGCGGGATCGTCGCGGCCGCCGTCGCCGGTTTGGCCGGACCCCGTCTGAGCGAGGCGGGCTATGCCGGCGGCGACCTGATCCAGCCCACCGTGTTCGCGGTCATCGTTGCGACGGTGATCCTCCACGGCTTCTCGCTGCGGCCGCTGGCCCGGCGACTGGGACTGTCCACCGCGGCCGAGACCGAGCGGCTCGCCGTCGTGGGGGCGTCCCCGTGGGCGAGCGACATGGTCGTCGCGTTGCATCGCGCGGGGGTGCCGGTGGTGTTGATCGACACCTACCCCGGGGCGCTCCAGACCGCCCGCGACGCTGGCGTGCCGACCCTACAAGCCGAGCTGCTCTCCCGGCATGCTGAGGAAGGCTTGGCCGACCATCCCCCGGACCACCTTCTCGCCGCGACCCGGGACGAGCTCTACAACGCGTTGGTGTGCACGCGGCTGGCCCCCGAGATCGGCCGCGAACGCGTCTATCAACTCGCACTCTCGGCTGATCATCTCCTGCACGAGGATACCGGCGTCAGCCGGGATACGCGGGGCAAGGTACTCGGCGACGGCGGGATCGACTTCGACGCGCTGGCCGGGCGGCACGAGGCCGGCTGGCGTTACAAGGTCGTTTGCGCAGACACGGGGGCGCAAGCCGCCGCGCTTGCCCTGATCGTCATCAAGACGGACGGGGCGGTCGACCTCCTATCGGTCGATAATGAGCACGCCGCCCACGCCGAGGGAGACCGCCTGCTCGTCCTCGCGCCGCCGAGTGTTTCCGGCGCCGACGAGGTGGATGAGCCGTCGCGAGCGCACGTATGACGACCGGTGTCCGGTCGGCATCTATCAAAATGGGATTACCCTAAAGGCGGCCGCCCATTCCGAGGGACCGCACGAAGTCGAAGCTCGCTCAATAGGTCAGCGTCGCCCGCATACCCACGACCGTGGCGTTCTTGATCCGGCGTCCGAGCTCGTCGCGCGGGTCGGGGACGTTGCCGCCGGGGTGGAACACGTACTGGACGTTCGGCTGCACCGTGACGCCCGGACCGAGAACCGCCTGGTACGTCGCCTCGACAAGGGCCTCGAACCGGCGCCGGGGTATGGCGACCCCCGTCTCCAGGATGGTGTCGCGGTCGAAGCCCCGGGCCGATGGCGAGATGCGCGCGTAGGACACGGCGACGCCCGCGGTGTCGTTCGAACGCCCGGGCAGCAGGCCCCGGTAGCCGATGCCGGCATCGAGGTAGAGGTCGACCAGGTTGCGGTCGCCGGGCGAGGCCATGGCGCGAACGAAGGCGCTGGCGCCCTCGTCGTCCTTGCCTGGCTCGCGGTACACGGTCTGGTCGATCATCGCGTACAGGCCGTCGTCGCCGCGGAAGCGGCGCGGGGTGCCCGTGGTCGAGGGGTCGGCGAGTGACCGGCCGGTGTCGTCGAACCGGAGAGAGTCGAAGCGGCCGAAATGGTGCCACCCCCCGAACGTGACCGTGCCGGGCTCGTCCAGGACCTGGCCGGTGCGAACCCGTTCCTCGACGTTGTAGGCGTAGGCGACCTCGGCGATCAGGAAAGCCGGGTCGGACAGGCGGAAGTTCGTGCCGGTGCGGTTCCTCCGCTGCGGGTCGGTGTCGTTCCACGGGCGCGCCGGGCCGGCTGGGTCGCCGTCGAACAGCCCGACCTGGAACGACAGGTTCGGCGTCGGGAGGTACTTGGCGCGGACCGCCGGGGCGCCGAACGGGTAGGCCGGGCCGCCGCTCGGCAGGTTGGTCCCGGTGATTGTCGGCCAACCGAACGTCGAGTTGATGAACAGCGTCGCGGTCTGGCTGACGAGGAACTCGGTGTCGGCCGCGACTTGCCCGAGCTTGATGGCGAGCTGGCCATCGAGAAGTTGCTGCTCGATCCAGAGTTCGTAAAGGCGGGTCGATGGAAGCGCCTCCAGTTCGCTCACCACCGCGAGGTCGTTGACAGCGGCCCGGGACAACCCTGCGCCGTTGATCTGGTAGGCCTCGACCCGGAACGCGGCGCCGCGCCAACCGGCGAGGCGGTCGAGGTCGGCGTCAAGCTGCATGTCGAGCCGCCCGAGGACGGTCGCGGTCCGACGCGTGCCGCCGCTTGTATCGCCGAGGATGTCGGCGATTGCGTTGAAGCTGAGGACGATCCCGCGGTCGGCCAGGAAGCGACGCAGCCCCGTGGGGTCAGCTGCATCCCCGAGAGTCGCCTGGATCGAGGTCGTGGCGACGGCGGACGGCTTGCCGGACACCTCCGGCTGGGCAACCGAGGTACGCGGGTCGCCGCCGGCGCCCGAGTTGGCAGTCTGCCCGAACGTGGATGTTGTCGAGAAGCCCAGGCACAATGCCGCGGCCAGCGTGGCGTAAAACCATCGCTTCTTTCGGGCCCGTCGACAATCCGACAGCAGGCTGGCCATCTTGCACGAGACCAAGCCTGATGCCGCCTCGCCCGGAGAGCGATCTATCGGGCAAGTGTCGCGTGGCCTGTCCATGCAACTCGTCGGTCGCGAACGATTCGAGTACGGCTGCAACCATAAGGGCTCTGTGTCGAACCGTGCAACGTCCGACGTCGCGGTTCCGTCCCCCTCCCTTGGCGGTGCCTCCGCCACGCCGAACGCGAATGGAGTTTCCGATGGACCCGATGGATCGCTCGACGACCACGAGGAACAGAGCGCCGGCGGCGTCGAACGTCGCGGAAAAGAGCTGCGGGATCGAGCCGCTGTGGGCCATGGCGTTCGACCCGGACGGGCGGGGACGGGCCATCCCGGCTGCGGAAGCGGTGATTGACCTCGACGCCTTCGGCGGCGGGTTCCTGTGGGTACACTACGACCTGGACGCCACCGATCTGGCAGGCGTGGCCAGCGACGGAGCATTCGGTCCCGCCCGTCTCGCCGAGGCCGTGTTCGCGCTGGATGAGCATCAGCGGGTTACGGTGGAGGGCGACCATATCGGTGGCGTTATCGCCGACCTCGCCCGTCCCGGCGCCAAGCCCGCCCCGGCCGGGCGGTTCCATTTCGTCATGGGACCGCGCAGCCTCGTCAGCGGTCGCAGGGGACCGTCCGAGAGCCCCGATGCGACCCGGACGGCGGTCGAGCGCGGGAAATCCGTGGCCTCCCCGGTACTACTCCTCGAATTGCTGGTAGGCCGCGTCGTGTCGGCGATGGCCGCCACGGGCCAAGGGCTTTCGGACGCCCTCGACGGGATCGAGGACCACATCCTTGACGGCAAGCCCCGCGACGACCGCCGCCGCCTCGGACCCGTGCGTCGCAACGCCGTGCGCCTGCATCGCCAACTCCTCGGGCTCGCCGCGGTGTTCCACCGCCTTGAGGAGGACGGTGCGACGGACGACGTCCATGCACCGGCAACCGCCGCGGCGGCCCGACTCGCCCAACGCATCGATGCGCTCGACCGGGACATGTCCCTGCAGGCCGAACGGGCGCGCCTGCTGCAGGAGGAGGTGTCCGAGCGCATCGCCGAGGAGACCAACCGGCAGCTCTACGTCCTGTCGATTCTTACCGCCCTGTTCCTGCCGCCGACCTTCGTCACCGGGCTGTTCGGGATGAACGTGAAGGGGCTGCCGTTCGGCGAGGACCCTCGCGGGTTCCTCGCGGTCATGGCGATCTCGGCCGTCTCCCCCCTCGCGGCGTTCGTCCTCATCCGGCTGCTCGGCATCCGTCCGCCCCGAAGCTGAACGAGGCGGCCGACCGCCTCGGGATCGGGGCCTTCACGAGACTTCCACCAAGGTGGGTGATCCTTTCGCCGGCGGTGCACCGGCGGCGACCTTGAGGCAGGCATCCACCGCCTCGCGCAGCGACGAGACGTAGGCGTCCGCCCCGACCGCGCGACCGAGCGCGGCGTCGGTAAGCACCCCCTCGCCGGTCGGCCAGAGCCCCACCAACACGGGTACGCCTGGTGCCTTCCGCCTGAGCCGTTCCAGCAAGTAGCGCAGGTGCGAAGGGTTCCCGGTGATGTCGAGATAGGAAATGCAGATCATCGCGACGCCGGAGAGGTCGAGCTCGCGGATGCCCTCACGCGAGGCGGATTGATACGGCGTCACGCGCGCACCGAGCCCGTGCTTGCGCAGCAGTTGCGCCAGCATCGCCGAAGAGGCCTCGTCGAGCGGGCCGCGTCCGGCCAGGCAGAGAACCGGTGCTTCGCCGCGCCACGCCTCCGGGAGGGCATCCCGCGGCGGGGCCTGCGCCGGCACCGCCTCGGTCTTCGTATGCGCTCGCTCGGCCAACGTCGGGGTGTCGGACGGATTGACCGCCTTAGCGTCAACGGCCGGCTCGACGTCCTCGTGGGACTCGAAGTCCTCGACCAGGGACCGCGCCGAGGCGCGGATGTTCTCCAGTTGGGGTGGGGTGACGACCCCCCTGGCGAAGTCGTTGGCGGCGAGCTGCAGGCCCTTCAGGGCGACCTCGTCGTAGTACGAGGACAGCGAGCGATCCTTCAGCATGCCCTCGGCGACCTCCCGCACTTCGTCCGGGTCGCCTGCGAGCATGCGCTGGTAGAAGTTCTCCACCGGGGTCAGCGGCGGCCGGTCGCCGAGCAACACGTCGAAGAACTCCAGGCTGTCGACGTGCCGCCCGAGCACGACGAGGCAGACGGTGAAGGGCGTGGCCAGGATCAAGCCGATGGGCCCCCAGAGGAAGCCCCAGAACAGGGTCGAGACGATCACGGCGAAGGGGGAGAGGCCGGTCGAGTGGCCGTAGAGGAGCGGCTCGATCACCTGCCCGAAGATCGGCTCGGCGATCAGGAAGAGCGCCGCGGTCGCGATGACCATCGACCAGCCCGGGTCCACCGCAGCGGCCAGGGCGACCGGGAAGATGCCGGAGATGAAGGCGCCGATGTAGGGGACGAAGCGCATCAAGGCCGAGAACACGCCCCACAGCAGCGGGTTAGGCACGCCGATGATCCACAGCCCGACGCCGATGAGCACCCCGAAGGCGGCGTTCATGCCGAGCTGGGCGAGGAAGTACGTTCCGAGCCGGCCCGCCGCGTCGTCCATGGCCACGGTGGTGCGATGCAGGTCGCTCGACCCGAACAGGCGGATCATGCGGTTGCGCAGGTCCTCACGCTGCAGGAGGAGGAACACGACGACGACGAGGACGATGCCGACCGTGGTCAGGGGCTCGAAGATCGGTCCGAGCACCTTTTCGGCGAGCGCGAGGGGCGAGATCTCCGGGTCCTGGACGCGGACCAACTGCGCCTTCGGCGTGTCGCCCGCGGGGCCTGTGGAGGCCGCGGTCCCCGCCGCGTCGGCCTTCTGGGTGGCGTCGTGGACCTCATGGCTGAACTTCGCGATGACCTTGTTGGCCTCGCCGAGCCAGCCCTGCTGCAGGCCGGCGAACTTCCTCTGCACGGTGGCCTGGTACTGCGGCAGGTTGCCGGCGAGCCCTGCCACCTGCGTGCCGATGAGCGCGCCGATGCCGCCGATGACGCCCAGCGCCAAAAGCACCGCGACGATCACGGACGGTACCCGGCCGAGCCTGATCCGGCGCAGCAGGTTGACGACCGGCGCGAGGACGAAGCTTAGAAGCACCGCCAAGACCAGGGGAATGAAGACCTCGCGGCCGAAGTACAGCGCGGCGATCAGCACCACGCCCACCGCCAGGGTCAACAGGCCGCGCAAGCCCGGCACGAGCGGGGGTGGAACCTGCGCAGGCTGACGGGATGGGGAATCCGAGATCGTGGCTGCCATTCGACGTCCCATCGGATCGTGTCCGACCGAGCGTCGTCCCTATCGCATCCGTCAGGGACCCCTCGCGTCCCTTAGCGGCGGTATCATGACGTGACCGATATCGGCGTCGCCGAGTTCACCCCCTGACCGAGATGGGTCTTGCGGATGCTCAAGACGCTTTCGGTGTAGGTCTTGCGCCGGCCTCGCACTCCATCGGGATGAGCATCTTGCACGGTTTCATTGTTACCCTCGCCCGACATCGTCCGACGCCGGGCATCCGCTTCGGCGTGCCGCTGCTGATGATCGGGCTCATGACGTTCGTGCGCTACCTGGCGCCGACGTATGTCGCACCCTTCCTGCTCTACATCCCGGTGCTCCTGGCCGGGAGCCTCGCTCTCGGCAAGGGCGCGGGAACGCTGATCCTCGCGATATCGACGATGATCGCGACCTGGTTCTACACCCGGGACGGAAGCCTGAGCGGCGTCGACGTATCGCTCCTGTGCCAGTACGCGTTGGTCGGTGCGATCATGATCTGGATCTGCGACGCGCTACGTCGGTCCGTGGTGCACAACGAGGCGACGCTGGAACGTTTGGACGGTGCCAACCGCATCCTCATCGACAATCAGACGGAACTGACGGAAGCCAATGCCCGTGCCGAAACCGCGAAGGAGGCGGCGGAGGAACACAGCCGAGCCAAGAGTCGCTTCCTGGCCAACATGAGCCATGAGCTTCGGACGCCGCTGTCCGCGGTGATCGGCTACTCGGAGATGTTGGAGGAGGAGGCGGAGGAGCTCGGCCAGGAAAGCCTGCTGAAGGACCTCGGCAAGATCAAGTCGAACGCCCAGCACCTGCTCGGCCTCATCAACGACGTGCTCGACCTGTCGAAGGTAGAGGCCGAGAAAATGGAGCTCTACGCAGAGAACATCGACGTGGCGACCTTCGTCACGGATGCGGCGGGCACCGTCGAGTCGCTCGTGGGCAAGAAGGGCAACATCCTCATCGTGGACGTCGCGGACCACATCGGACCCGCACGCACGGATGCGGTGAAGCTGCGCCAGTGCCTGTTCAACCTCCTGTCGAACGCCGCCAAGTTCACCGAGAACGGCACCATCACGCTCCATGCCGCACGCGAAACGGATACCGCGGGTGATTGGCTGCGGTTCGCGGTGCGCGACACCGGCATCGGCATGACGCCGGAGCAGGTCGGACGCCTTTTCGAACGCTTCTCACAAGCCGACGAGACCACCACGCGCAAGTTCGGAGGGACCGGTCTCGGGCTCGCGCTCAGCCGTGCCTTTGCCCAGCTGCTCGGCGGCGACATCATGGTCGAGAGCGTGGAGGGCCATGGCACGTGCTTCACCTTGCGGGTGCCGGCGGTCGCGCCCGACCGTGCCGTCGAGGCGGCACCCGCGGTCCCGGACAACCAGGTCTCTTCGAACGACCTCGTGCTCGTCATCGACGACGAGTTGGCCCAGCGCGAGCTGATGACACGGTTCCTGGAACGCCAGCGTTTCTCCGTCCGCACGGCCGCCGACGGTCGCACCGGCCTCGACCTGGCACGCTCGCTCAAGCCCCGCGCCATCCTGCTCGACGTGATGATGCCGGAAATGGATGGCTGGTCCGTGCTCGCGGCGTTGAAGGCCGACCCCGAACTCGCGGGTATTCCCGTGGTGATGGTGAGCTTCGTCGCCGACGCGGCGCTGAGCGCCTCCCTGGGCGCGGTCGAAGCCGTCCCCAAGCCGGTGGATTGGGGACGGCTTCGGACGATCATGGAGCAGTTCCGGGCGGCGGACGGGGATGTCCTCGTTGTCGACGACGACGCCGACATGCGCCACCGGCTCCGGACCGTCCTGGAACGGAACGGGTGGACCGTACGCGAGGCCGGGAACGGCCGCGAGGCGCTCGACCAGGTCCTCCACGGCGTGCCGCGCCTCGTCCTGCTCGACCTGACGATGCCGGTGATGGACGGGTTCTCGTTCCTCGACCGTCTCAGGTGCCTGCCCGGGTGCACCGAGGTCCCCGTGGTGGTTCTGAGTGCCCGGGACGTCACCGCCGAAGAGCGCGGGCGCCTCTCTGAAGCCGATCGCGTCATGCGCAAAGGCGATGCCAGCCTCCAGGATATCGCGACGGAGTTGCGGAAGCTCGACGACCGTGGGGCGGACGCGAAGGGGGCCTCCGCGGCCGGGGAACGTCGGAACGCCTGACGAACGCCATTCCCGATCGACCGGTCGCGATGGTGGTCACGAACCTGCGATCCCGAACGTCGCGCCGGGACGTTCGGGTCAGCTGGCGAACCGTTGAATGGCGGCGACGATCCGGCGCCGGTCGAACGGCTTGCCCAGGACCACGCCACGGTCGGGGATCTGCGAGGCGTCCCACGGTTGCGACGACACCATCAGCAGTTCGATGGGCGGCCAGCGGTCACGGATCGAGAGCGCCAGTTGCATGCCCGCGGTGGAGCCGCGCATGTCGAGGTCGGTGAACACGGTTCGGATGTCGGGCCGCGTCTCCAGGATGCGGATCGCATCCGCGACCGTGTCGGCCTCGATGGCCTCGCAGCCGGCGCTCTCGACGAAGTCGACGAGCGACAGCATCAGGATCGGATCGTCCTCGACGACGAGGACCAGGGCGTTGCGGGGGCGGCGCTCGGGCATCGGCGACTCAATGGACCTGGATCTGGATGTCAGTCAGGGGCGCGCGGAACTCGGCGCGTAACCCGGTCGAACCATACCGAAGGTCCGCCTTCCGGGTTCCGACTAGCCCCATGCGGATGAGCTTCGAGCCGAATCCACCTCGTCCGGTCGGCTCGGCGGCGGCCGGTCCGCCGCTCTCGGTCCAGTCGAGCACCAATGAGGGCGAGAGGCCTTCCTCGGTGCGCCAGGCCACGCGGACCGTGCCCGTGTTCGCGGAAAGGGAGCCGTACTTCAGCGCGTTAGTGGCGAGCTCGTGGAGCAGCAGCGTCAGAGACAGGGCCGCCTGGGGGCTGATGTCCATGTCGGGTCCCTCGAACGCGAAGCGGTCGAGGTCGGCCTGCAGGCTGAGCACGCTCTCCATCACCGCCCGCATCCTGGCGGCGGCCCAGCTCTTCTGCATCAGGACGTCGTGGGCGCGCGACAGGGCCAGCACGCGGCGCTCGAACGCGTCGACCAGGTCGCGTTCGGTGACGCCGCGCAGGGTCTGGGTGGCGATGGACTGGACGACGGCGAGGGTGTTCTTCAGGCGGTGGGCGAGCTCCTTGTTCAGCACCGCCTGGAGCTCCTCCGCGCGGACGCGGGCCACGCCGACCTCCAAGCGATCGGCGACGTTGCGCAGGAACGCGAGTTCCTCGGGTGTCCAGACCCGTGCCGCCACGTCGTGCACGATGAAGACCGCGACGGCGCGTCCCCGTTCGCGCACCGGCATGTTCACCAGCGACCCGATGTCGAGCGACCGCATCGCGGCGGGATCGTGTCGCGTCCGCGGATCGGTCGCGACGTCGTCGATGACGAGGGGCTCGCCGCGCCGGAGCGTGGCCCGCAGGTCCCCGTAGTCGTCGAACCGATGCCGTCCGGCGATGCTCGCGATGCCGGGCATGGTCCAGTCGGGTTCCACCTCCAGGATCTCGACGTCGCCCTCGATGCGGCCGAACCCGGCCCGGCTGGCGCCCAGCGTCCGGCCGACGATCTCGGCGGCGGCAAGTGTCATCTCGCCCGTGGTGGCGAGGTCACGCAGCCGGTCCCCGAGAGCGAGCAGCGCGACCCGTCGAGCGTCGGCTTCGACGCGATGCGTCACCTCCAGGAAGATCAGACCGAAACGACCGGCTTCCAGCTTGAATGCGCGACCCTCGAACCACCGGCTCAGGGCGCCGACCTGGCGGGTGAACGACGTCGGCCTGCCGGTCTCGACCACTTCCGCGAACTGGCTGATCCAGTCTTCCTCGACCCCGGGGATCACCTCACGGATCGTTCGTCCGACCACCGTCGTCGCGTCGATGCCGACCAGGTCGCCCCATGCCGGATTGACCTCCACGTATCGCCAGTCGCATATCCGTCCGGAGGCGTCCCGAACCACCTCGCCGACCACGAAGCCCTCGCTGAGACGGTCGAACAGTCCGCGCCAGTAAACGTCCTTCGCACGAGCTTCGTCGCGCGCGGTCGCCTCGGTCAGTCCGGCGCCCGCGGCGCTCGTGAACAGACCGGCGATGTCGAGGTCGCCTTGGGTGAACGCCCCGGGCGACGCGGCCTGGAGCTTGAGGACGCCGAGCACCGTGTCGCCGTGCAGGACCGGAGCGAAGATGGCCGACCCCAGGTTCAGCATCGCCGCGAGATCGCGCCTGACGTGCGGATCGCGACCGGCATCCACCATCAAATACGGTTCGCCGGTGCGGGCGCAGTGGCCGGCGCCGCTGATGCCGAACGGGACCCTCAGGCCGAGGTGCGGGGCGAGCGTGCCTCGCACGGCGCGGTATTCGAGACCGTCGTGGTCGAGCAACTCGATTACGCCGCCTTCGGCGGCCGGAACGGCTTCCATCGCCCCGGCGACAACGGCCTGTAGCACGGCGTCCAGATCGTCCCCGACCTCTGCAATACGTGTCTGGACGATGCGAAGGGCCTCTCGGACCTGGTAGGCACGCTGTTCCTCCGCCCGTGCGATGTCGCGTGTCGACACCGCACGGCGGAGGTCCATCAGCAAGACCACCTGCCGCGCCAAGGCTCTTAGGCTCTCGGCCTGCGCCTGCGTCAGCCCATCCGGTCGCGCCTCGTGGTCGATGACGCACAGGCTGCCCAGGACATGCCCCCCGGAGGTGACGAGGGGAGCGCCGGCGTAGAACCGGAGGAACGGGTAGCCGACGACCAGAGGGTTCGAAACCGTGCGGGGATCCGTAGACAGGTCCGCAATGATCAGCACGTCGTCAGGTTGCGCCAGTGCGTGTGCGCAGACGGAACTGTTAAGGTCGGTCTCGCAGGACGGGAAGCCCGCTCGCGCCTTGAACCATTGCCGGTCGCCGGCCACGAGGCTGACTAGCGACACCGGCGTCCCGCAGAGCTGGCAGGCCAGGTGGACGATGTCGTCGAAGCCCCGCTCGGCCGGGGTATCGAGGATGGCGTAGCGGGCGAGCGCTTCGAGGCGGGCATCGTCGCTCACCAGGAACGGAAGTATCGGGGACGTCATCGCCACGTTTTCGTTCTGCTACTGCGGATGCCGACGATATCGCCGGATATCCTGTCCACGTCGCACGGTGCATCGGTCCGGTGGGAGGACGATGCGGTCCGCACCTCCGCCGACGGCACGACACGTCGACGATGCCCGGCAAGCGCTTGTCAGGCAACGTCGGATAACCGAATCCGTCCACGTCCAACAGCCTCACCTCGCGAACCCAGCACGCGTCGATGCCACAATTCGAGCAAGTCCCGAGAGGGCTATGCGTGGTTTCACCCCGGACCTAGCGTGCCTGTGACGACGCCCGCTCCACCGCCATCCGAAGGATACGGGACAGGTCGGCCACCGAGTACGGTTTCCTCAGCAACTCGAAGCCGTGCGTCCCCTGCAATGCGAGGACCTCACTGTAGCCTGACGCCAGGACGACGGGGATGCCGGGCCTGCGACGCTGGATCTCGCGCGCGAGGTCGACCCCGTTCATGCCAGGCATCACGACGTCCGAGAACACGATCTCGAAGCGCCCCGCGTCCCGGTCGAACGCGTCGAGCGCCTTCGCGGCGTCCGTAGCCCAGACCGTCCGGTATCCGAGTTCCTCAAGCGCCTGGGCGGCGAACGCACCGACCTCGACGTTGTCCTCGACCAGCAGTAGGCGCGTGCCATGTTCCTCGGCCAGCGCCGCGGGCTCGGACACGTCGGTTTCCGGCGCCGCGGAGGCGGTCGCCCGAGGCAGGTAGAGGGTGAAGGTCGTGCCCTCGCCGAGGCGGCTCTCGGCGATCACCTCTCCACCAGACTGCTTGGCGAAGCCGAACACCTGGGAGAGGCCGAGACCCGTGCCCTGGCCCACGCCCTTGGTCGTGAAGAACGGCTCGAAGATGCGTTCGAGGTCGTCGGGTGCGATGCCCGTTCCCGTATCGGTGACCGACACCGCGACGAAGTCGCCACGGGTGGTCGGATGTGCCCTTACCGCCGGTATAGATCGGGCGCACCGGACGACGATGGACAGGCGTCCCTCGCCCGACATCGCGTCGCGGGCGTTGACGACCATGTTCACCAATGCCGTGTCGAACTGGCTCGGGTCGGCGTCGATCAGGCACGGGATCTCGCTCCCGCCCGCATTCCGGCAGGGGTCGACGCGGGTCTCGACGTGGATGCGGGCGCCCGTGAGGGTACGGACCATGTCGGAGACCGCGACGACCCCGCGTCCGACGTCGAACACCTCGGGCTTCAGGGCCTGGCGCCGCGCGAAAGCCAGCAACTGCCCGGTGAGCTTGGCCGCCCGCGCGACCGTGTCGGAGATCGCGTCGACATATCGCGAGCGCCGTTCCTCCGGGAGGTTCGGACGCTTGAGCAGGTCGGTGGAGGACTTAATAACGGTGAGCAGGTTGTTGAAGTCGTGCGCCACGCCTCCCGTGAGTTGTCCCACAGCCTCCAGCTTCTGCGACTGGCGGAGCTGCTCCTCCAGGGCCTTGCGCTCGGTGACGTCACGGCCGGCAGCGTAGAAGTGGTCGCCGCGCGGGATCACGTTCCAGGAAACCCAGCGGTAGGATCCGTCCTTGCACTTGAGACGCAGGTCAATGTCGTTGAGCTCGCCCGTGGTGACCACGCGCTCGAAGGCCCGTTCGCTCGCCTCGTGGTCGGCCGGGTGGATGAGCGCGTCGAAACGGCCCCCGACGAGGTCCTCGGACTCCCACCCGAGGGTTTCCTTCCAGGCCGGGTTCACGGCCCGGTAAAGCCCGTCGTACCCGCAGACGACGAACAGGTCGCGGCTGGCGCGCCAGAGCGTGTCGCGTTCGTCGGTGCGATCCCGCGCTGCGGTCTCCAGATGGCCTTCCAGCCTGCGGCGGTCGGTGATGTCGTTGAACAGGATGGCGACCCGCCGCCTCCGGGGGTCGCCGATCCGGAGCGCATGGACGTCGAACCAGCGGCCGAGGGCGACGGCACCGCTTTCGAAACGGACGGCACACCCGGTGAGCGCCACGTCGCCGTAGGTGTCGAACCACGAGCGTTCGAGGTCGGGCACGAGCTCGCGGACCCATCGTCCGGTCGCGCCATGCAGCCCGGTTTGGCGCTCGAACGCCGGATTGACCTCGACGAAGCGGTAGTCGACGGCGATGCCCGCCGTGTCGAAGCGCATCTCGACGACGCAGAAGCCGGCATCCACGGCCTCGAACAGGGCCTGGTACCGCGCCTCGCTATCGGCGAGGCGATCCTCCTCGGTGCGGAAACGCGTGACGTCGAGCTGGCTGGCGAAGAAGTAGCGCAGCGCCCCATCCGGCCCGGACACCGGACTGACGTAGAGCTCGTTCCTGAAAGGCGTGCCGTCTCGGTGGTAGTTCACAAGCTCGACGACGACATCGCGCCTGGCCGCGATGGCATCGCGCACCTTGGCTATGTCGCCTGGGTCGGTCTCCGCCCCCTGCAGGAATCGGCAATTCCGTCCGATCAGCTCATCCGACCCGTAACCACTCAGCTCCTGGAAGGCGCGGTTGGCGAAGACGATCGGATTGTCCGGCAAGTTCGGGTCGGTGATAATCTGCGGCATGCGGGTCTTCTCCGCCGCCGTGAACAGCAGGTCCGTCCCGGCAGCCGAGGTCCGCTCCGCGTCGCTCGGAGCGTTTATGTGCCTTTCGTTCTGCCGCCGCAGCAGGTTGATCTCCTCGTTCGCGTCTCGGAGCAGCCGCCGCAGTTCCTCGACCTCACCTTCCATCGTTACCCGTTCCTGGCCAAAGGCCACCACCCTGGCCGCCAGTATCACAACGACCTCGGGAGTGCTCGGCTCCCGGGACCAGGCCATCGCGTCCTTCAATTCGGTACGGCGTACGGGCCGGTTTCGGTGGCCGATGTGTCTGTCGCGTTGCACGCTTCCGACCGGTCGAGGCCGACAGCGCACTTTCCCGACGCGCCCTCGATGGTCGCCGCACGCTCACATCCGGAAGGGGCGACGAGGATAGTACCCCGCCATTGGGAAGAACCTGTTCGACTGCGAACGGGCAGAACCGGTGAACCTTCGGCAATCTCGCGACCTGACCCGAACGACAAGCGAGGAGAACCGTATGCGAACCGCCATCGCCGCCATCGTTCTGACGACCACGACCGTGCTTGCAGCCCCCGCCTATGCACAGACGCCCGATGCGAGCGTCGCCATCGGCCCCTGGAAAATCGAGGCCGTCTCGAAGGGGCAGAGGTTCGAGCGGTGCACAATGACACGCACGACCGACGACGGCGTGGAAATCCAGTTCACCCGTGATGCCGCCGGCCTCGACCTGAGCATGAGTTCGTCGAAGTGGAAGCTCGCGCGCGGAAAGAGCTACCCGGTGGAGCTGGCCGCGGGGTCGTCGACGCTGCAGGCCGACGTCGCCGCCTCGGGCAACGCGGTCTCCCTGCCGATCAAGGACGAGCGATTTTTGAAGTCGCTCAGGCTCGCCGATGGCCTGGACGTGAAGGGCGAGGGCGCGACCGTCAAGGTAGCGCTGGACGGCAGCGCGGCCGGTCTGGACCGTCTTGAGCAGTGTTACGCGAAGAACGGGTCGGCCACCGAAACGAACCCGTTCGTCGCGCCGAGCCGTAAGCCGTAGGCGGATCGCGCCGGCCTCGGCGCTTCGGGCGGTCGCGTGAAGCGTTTGGAACGGTCGGCGGCCGTCCGCGAGGACTTGCAACCGCCTCCCTATGATGTCGACCGGCCGCGCGCGGGCTTACCGCTGGACCGGTCGTGGGGGGCGAGGCGGGAGCGGTCGGAGAGGCATCGCAATGCGGCTCACTTCTCATCATGCCTCGTCCGGTGGGACCTGCGCGGCTCTCGGACGAGGCCTGACCGTGTCGCCGCATTGCCCTCCCGTCGTCCCTTCCCGTCGGCCGGCAGCAGGTTTTCCGGATTCGTTCGCCTTTCCGGATCCCGCAGATCACGGAGTCGCCACCCCGGAAACGCGGCGGCCCAGGCAGTGGCGTCATGCGGTACCAGGGGCGCCTTTCTCCGAGTCCGAGGCGGGATGCAATGGAGACATCATCGCGTAGCCGTGCCCCAGCGGTATCTCGATGGTGCAGCGCAGGCCGTCGCTCGCGAAATCCAAGGTGTACCTCCCGTCGAGCTCGCGTTCAACGCTGGCTGCGATCAGGCGCGACCCGAACCCCTTCCGGGTAGGCTCCGAGACGGTTGGCCCGCCACTTTCGACCCATTCCAGGTACAGGCGCCTCCGACCGGTCTCGCCGGTCACGACCCGCCATGTCACGCGGACCTCGGCCCCCTCGCCCGATAGCGCCCCGTGCTTGGCGGCGTTCGTGGTCAGCTCGTGCAGCGTCATGCCGAGTGCGAGGACGTGGCGGGCCGGCAGATCGACGTCCGGGCCCTCGGCCACGATGTTCGCGAGCCCCCCGCGGTAGGGACCGAGCTCGCCCTCGACGACCTCGTGCAGCGGTGCGCCGGACCAGTCGTCCCGGGTGAGGAGGTCGTGCGTCTTGGAGAGCGCGAGGATACGACCCTCCAGTCGGACGCCCGGCGCCTCGCCGCCGCGCGTCGACTGCCTGGCGAGGGCCTGGACGGTGGCGAGCGTGTTCTTCACCCTGTGGTTCAACTCGTGCAACAGCATGACCTGCCGGTCCTGCATCGCCCGACCGTGCGCGATCTCATCACGAAGCTCGCCCTCGCGTCGCTGGAGGGTGGCGGCCATCGCGTCGAGCTTCAGGCCGAGCCGGCCGAACTCGTCGCCGCGTGTCATCCCTATGCGAGCCGCGAGGTCGCCCGTCTGCCAAGCCGCGGCGGCCCGCAGCAGACGATCGAACGGGCGGCGTATGAAGAAGCGGCCGGCCAACAGGGCGGCCACGAACGCCAGCGCCGCCCCGAGGCCGATCAGGACCAATCCCCGGCGCGAGGCCGCGTCGACGTCGGCGAAAGCCACGTCGCGGTCGCGCCCGACCGTCACCCAGGCCGCGGATGCCGGACCCGGCGGATGGACGTTGGCGAGCACCCGCTCGCGACCGTCGAAACCCTCCGCCACCCTGACGCCCTCACCACGGTCGAGGAGGATGCGCATGCGCTCCCGGGGCACCGCCGAGCCGACTCGGATGTCGCCGTCCGGATAACGGACGACGATAGTGCCGTCAGTGTCCGCGATGGTGAGCGTGGTGCTCGGCTGTCGAAGGTCACGGCGGAGACGGCCGTCGAGCCATTTCAGGTCGAGCGCGGCGGCGAGGACCCCGATCGTGCGACCGGCCGCGTCACGCAGGGGCCTCGCGAAGTGCAGGGTGTCCTTACCCGATACACTGCCGCGTACGTACGAGCCCATGACGAACGCATCTTTGCCCATGACGCGTCGGTGGTAGAGGCGCTCGCCCACGCTGTAGGAGCCGACTTCGGAACCGAGGCTGTTGCAGACGACATCGCCGTCCGGCTTGCTCAAGGAGAAGATCGCGAGTTGGGGATTGTCGAGGGCGACTTCGCGTAGGTAGGCGGAGCAGCCCGACGGAGCCATCGCGCGGACCGAAGGGTCCCTGGCCACGAAGTCCAGGGCCTGCCGGGCGCCCTCGGCCACCTGCGCGAGATCCTCGGCCACGGCTCGGGCGGTGGTCAGGGTGTCGGCGCGCACCGCTTCGTCACGGAATGTCCGTAGGGCGTGCTCGTTGTAGCCTTGGATCGCCAGCGCCGGGGCGAGCGCCAGCAGCACGAGCAGCAGGATGCGGGTCGTCAACGTCATCCTGCGGACATCCCTCCCTCGGAACGGTCATATGCCCGCTCCGCGTGGAAAGGCGGACGGTTCATAGCGTTGGCGAGCTCGGGCGTCACGGGGATCGTCCACTGATCCGGGGCGCCGATCGTAGTGATGGCGTTCACTCGACGGCGCGGGCGCCCAGGACCGGATCCCTGTCGATCTGCCTCACATCACCAAAGGAGCTAATGTCCGTCGGTCGCCGGTCACGCTCCCCGTTACCCACTGCCACCGTTTTCGCCGGCCTTGCGTACCCGGGCAAGCTTGCTCCATAGCCTCCGCCCCGCCGGATGGACCGCCCGTGAAACCCGATCCCCGCTCCGAAACGATCTGAATCCCGGAGTTCCGCGACCGACAGCGCCTCCGCCCTGAGGCTGCCGTGACCCATCGAACCCTCTTCACCGCCGACACCCATTTCGGCCATCAGGCCGTTCTAGGGACCCGGCTCGGCCTTATGCGACCGTTCCAGGACATCGAGGCGCACGACGAGGCTCTGATCGCTGCGTGGAATGCCGCCGTGCGCCCGGGCGACACCGTCTGGCATCTCGGCGACTTCTGCCATCGATGCACGGAGGACCGCGCCCGGGCGATCCTGGCGCGCCTGCGTGGCCGCAAGTTCCTCGTCCGGGGCAACCACGACAAGATTGGGCAGCGACTGCCGTGGGACGGCCCCGTGGCCGATGTCGCCCGGGTGCACGTGCACGACCCGGAAACCGGCAAGGACCAGGGCATCTGGCTCAGCCACTACGCCCACCGAGTCTGGCCGCGCATGCACCGCGGCGACATCCATCTCTATGGGCATTCCCACGGCAGCCTGCCGGGAACCTCGGCGAGCGCTGACGTCGGGGTGGACGCGTTCCCCTACCGGCCCGTCACACTCGCGGATATCCGGTCACGCCCCCCCCCCGCACGACCGTGCTGTCCGTCGGGATCGCAGGGACGCACGTCTAGCGGGGCGGCGTGGTGATGGGGCTGGCATGGACGGCGGTCTTGCTCCCCCCGTTACTCCCGGCAATGTAACGTCGTTTCGGCGCATTCAAGTATTCGTCCCCTCCCGCGTTACCTCATCTAGGCACGGGCTGACCCGCCCTCGGCCCGCGCTCGTGCTGAGGATGTGCTGAGAGGTCAGCAAGCCATTGGCGGGTTACGTTATTTCGCGGGTCGTCACGTATGGCCCCACGTGCCCCCGTCACGTGCGCGCCGCCGTATGCTGAGCGTGTGCCATGATGTGCTCAACTCATGCCGAATCGTGCTGAGGGGGAAACCCACAACCCCCTTAAGCAACCATTGAGGACGAAATCTGCATTTCCCGGGATAAATCTTGCCTCTAGTAGACGGCGCGTGCCGAGAGGCCCCTTATGGACGACTCGGACGGCGACGGAGGCGGGCATGCGAAACGGTGTGGCGGGGGTCTACAGCGAGCTCGGGAATGCCGGTGGCCTTGCCCTCGGGATCGTCGGCGTGATGGCCGTCGAGGCCGGCGTCCGTCGTCAGGAGCGCGAGATCCAGCGGGTGCGGAACGTGGACGCCGTCGGCGAGCTCGCGGCCCGCCTCCGAGAGGCCCGCACCGCGCAGGCCCGCGCCGAGGCCGAGGCGGCCGCGCTCCGCGCCGAGCTCGCCCA
>NZ_VRVH01000310.1:0-5083 GCF_008040095.1 Methylobacterium sp. WL6
GCATCTGGAGGTCGGGGCCGCTGCCGCCGGCGGCCAGCACCACCGCGCTGTCGACGAGGCGGTCGGTGGCGCGCACGTCCGAGACGTCCTCGGACAAGGCCGCCTTGATCTTCGCGACGAGGCCCTCGATCCCGGCCGGGGGCTCGGCAGCCTCGCCGTCGCCGGCGAACTTCGAGAGGTCGAGGGCGCCCTGCGTCACCGAGCGCAGCGGCTTCTCCTCGAAGCGCGCGAGCTGCTCGGGCCAGAACGCGTCGACGTGGTCGGAGAGCAGCAGCACCTCGAGCCCGCGGGCGCGGAAGCCTTCGAGCTGGGGCGAGCGCGCGAGGGCGTCGGCGTCGTCGGCGACGAGGTAGTAGATCGCCTCCTGGCCGTCCTTCATCCGGGCGACGTAGTCGGCGAGCCCGGTCCAGCCCTCGACCGCGGAGGACTTGAAGCGCAGCAGCGGCGCGATCTCGGCCCGGCGCTCGTGGTCCTCGTAGATGCCCTCCTTCACCACCGGCCCGAAATTCTCCCAGAAGGCCTGGTAGCCCTCGGCGTCCTTGGCCCGGCTCGTCAGCTCGGAGAGCACCCGGCCGGTGACGGCGCGGCGGATCTTGGCCAGCGCCGGCGTGGTCTGCAGCATCTCGCGCGAGACGTTGAGCGGCAGGTCCTCGGTGTCGACCACGCCCTGCACGAAGCGCAGCCAGGACGGCAGCAGCTTGGCGTCGTCGGTGATGAACATGCGCCGGACATGCAGGCGAACCTTGCTCTCGCGCTCGCCCTCGACCGCCTGGAACGGCTTCATCCCGGGCACGAACAGCAGCGCCGAGAACTCGAGCGCGCCCTCGGCGCGCCAGTGCAGCGTCGCCCACGGCTTGTCGAAGTTCATCCCGACCGAGCGGTAGAACTCCTCGTACTGCTCCGGCGTGATCTCGGATTTCGGCTTGCGCCAGAGCGCGGTGCCCTGGTTGGCCGATTCCTCCTTGCCGTCCTCGACGATGGCGATCGGCACGGTGATGAAGTCGGCCCATTTGCGCACGAGGTGGTCGAGCCGGTAGCTCTCCAGGTACTCGTCGGCGTCCTCCTTCAGGTGCATCACGATCGTGGTGCCGGGTTCCTCGCGGGTCGCCGGCTCGAGCGTGTAGCTGCCCTGGCCCTCCGAGGCCCAGGTCCAGGCCTCGTCGGTGCCCGCGCGGCGCGAGGTGACGGTGACCCGGTCGGCGACCATGAAGGCCGAGTAGAAGCCGACGCCGAACTGGCCGATCAGGCTCGGCTTCTCGTCGGGCTTGGCCTCCGCCAGCGTCTGCGAGAAGGCCCGCGTGCCCGAGCGCGCGATGGTGCCGAGGTTGGAGGCGAGGTCCTCCTTGCTCATGCCGATGCCGGCATCCGAGACCGTCAGCGTGCGCGCCGGCTTGTCGGGGGTGATCCGCACCTTCGCGTCGGCGGGCAGCGCGCTCATCGCCGAGGTCAGCGCCTCGAACCGGCGGCGGTCCATCGCGTCGGCAGCGTTGGCCACCAGTTCCCGCAGGAAGATCTCGCGGTCGGAATAGAGGGCGTGGACCACGAGATCCAGCAGCCGCCCGACTTCGGCACCGAATTCGTGCCGCTCCACCGTCTCGCTCACGTTCGTCGCTCCACTTCACAAGGCGCCGCCGGACGAAGTGGACGTCGGTTCGTCGTCGGGCAGCGCATCAGGACAGGTCCGCGCGGCGCCCGATCCCGCAGGACCCGGGGCGCGGATGCGGTGGCGATATGCCGTCGCGGCCCCGCGAATTCAATGCTGTCGGCCCCCCGCGAACCGCGCGGGCGGCGCACGATTTTTGCGTATCCTGCGCCGATCCGGCCTATCGATGCCGCACGGTCCGCGGGCCACGCCGTCCGGGGACGATTCGGGACCGACCACCACGCCATGAGCGGGCGCCAGCACATCATCCCGATCCGCCGGGACTACAACCGCCTCGTCGCCGACGAGACGCTGGAGGATTACGCGCTGCGCTTCACCGCCAAGAAGGCGCGGCGCTGGTCCGCGTTCCAGGTGGCGCAGACGGCGCTCGGCTCGCTCTCGTTCCTGGCGCTGGAGGCGATCGGCGGCACGCTGGTCCTGGCCACCGGCTTCCCCAACACGCTGGCCGCCGTCCTCGTCGTCGGCGTGCTGATCTTCGCCACCGCCGCGCCGATCACGATCTACGCCGCCCGCTACGGCGTCGACATGGACCTGCTCACCCGCGGGGCCGGCTTCGGCTATCTCGGCTCGACCGTGACCTCGCTGATCTATGCGAGCTTCACGTTCCTGTTCTTCGCCATCGAAGCCGCGATCATGGCCTTGGCGCTGCAGCTCTGCTTCGGCCTGCCGCTGTGGATCGGCTATCTCGCCTGCGCCGCGATCGTGATCCCGCTCGTCGTCTACGGCATCCGCCTGATCAGCCGGTTCCAGATCGGGACCCAACCCTTGTGGATCGGCCTCAACCTGCTGCCGCTGGCCTGCATCGCCTGGAAGGGCGACGCGCCGCTCGCGGCGCTGCTCGCCTTCCCCGGCCTCGCCCCGGGCGCGGGCACCGGGCTCGACGCGGCCCGCTTCGGCCTCGCCGTCGGCGTGCTGCTGGCGCTGCTGGCGCAGGTCGGCGAGCAGGTCGACTTCCTGCGCTTCGTGCCGGAGGCGAAGGGGCGGCAGGCGGGGCGGATCGACCGGCGCTGGTGGGCGGCGGTGCTGGCGGCCGGCGCCGGCTGGATCGTGCCGGGGATGCTCAAGATCCTGCTCGGCGCCTTCCTCGCGGTGCTGGCGATGGCGCACGGCGTCGCGCCGGAGAACGCCGCCGACCCGACGCGGATGTACGCGGTCGCCTTCGGCTACGTCACGCCCTCGCGGGAGGCCGCGCTGCTCCTGATGACCGGCTTCGTCGTGGTCTCGCAGCTCAAGATCAACCTGACCAACGCCTATGCCGGCTCGATCGCGTGGTCGAACTTCTTCTCGCGGCTCACCCACAGCCATCCCGGCCGCGTCGTGTGGCTGGTGTTCAACGTCGCCATCGCGCTGCTCTTGATGGAGCTCGGCATCGACAAGACCATCGCCAGCACGCTGCCGCTCTACGCGGTCGTGGTCTCGGCCTGGGTCGGGGCGCTGGCGTCGGATCTCGCGGTCAACAAGCCGCTCGGCCTGTCGCCGCCCGGCATCGAGTTCAAGCGCGCGCACCTCTACGCCGTCAACCCGGTGGGCACCGGGGCGATGACGCTGGCGCTGCTCGCCGGCTACCTCGCCCATGCCGGCCTGCTCGGGCACGCCCTGCAACCGTTCGCGCCGCTGCTGGCGCTCGGCGTCGCGTTCGCGGCGGCGCCGCTGATCGCCTGGGGGACGGGCGGGCGCTACTACCTCGCCCGGACGCCGAAGGCCGACTGGGGGGACTGCGAGATCGTCTGCCGGGTCTGCGAGCTGCCGTTCGAGGGCGAGGACATGGCCCATTGCCCGGCCTATGACGGGCCGATCTGCTCGCTGTGCTGCTCGCTGGACGCCCGCTGCGGAGACCTGTGCAAGCCGCACGGCAAGCTGGAAGCGCAGGCGCAAGGCGCGCTCGGCCGGATCGTGCCGGCACGCACCGCGGCCTGGATCGGCGCGCCGCTCGGGCGCTACCTCGCCCTGATGCTGACGCTGGTCGCCGTGGTCGGCCTGATCCTCGGCATCGTCCATGCCGGGGCGACGCTGGAGCATCCCGAGCACCGCGCGGCGTTGCGGGCGGCGCTGACCAGCGTGTTCTTCATCCTGATCGTCATCCTCGGCGTCGTCGCCTGGCTGTTCGTGCTGGCCCACGAGAGCCGCCGCGTCGCGCAGGCCGAGACCCGGCGCCAGACCGCGCTGCTCGAGGCCGAGATCGAGGCGCACAAGGTCACCGACGCCAAGCTCCAGGCGGCCAAGGAGACGGCGGAAGCCGCCAACCTCGCCAAGAGCCGCTACGTCGTCGGCATCAGCCACGAGCTGCGCACGCCGCTCAGCGCGGTGCTCGGCTACGCGCAGCTGCTCGAAGGCGACGCCGCGATCCCGCCCGCGCGCCAGAACGGCATCCGGGTGATCCGGCGCAGCGCGCAGCACCTGTCGGGCCTGATCGACGGCCTCCTCGACATCTCGCGGATGGAGGCGGGCCGCCTGCAGATCCACCGCGACGAGATCCGCATCGCCGACGTGCTCGACCAGATCGTCGACATGGTGCGGCTGCAGGCGCAGGCCGCGGGCCTCGACTTCCGCTTCACCCGGCCCGAGATCCTGCCCGCGGTGGTCGCCACCGACGAGAAGCGCCTGCGGCAGGTGCTGCTCAACCTGCTCTCGAACGCGATCAAGTTCACGCAGAGCGGCCACGTCGCGCTCGACCTCAGCTACCGCAGCCAGGTGGCGGTGTTCACGATCCGCGACACCGGGCCCGGCATCCCCGAGGCCGACCTCGAGCGGATCTTCGAGCCGTTCGAGCGCGGCGCGACGCCGGCCGCCGCCGGCACGCCGGGGACCGGGCTCGGGCTCACCATCGCCAACCTGCTGGCGCAGGTGATGGGCGGCGAGATCTCGGTGACGAGCGAGCTCGGCCGCGGCACCGCCTTCCGCTTCCGCCTGATGCTGGCCTCGGTCTCGCGCCCCGCGCCGACGCCGCTTCCGCTGGCCGTCCCGGCCCGGGCCTACGGCGGCGCCCGGCGGACGGTGCTGGTCGCCGACGACGATGCCGGCCACCGCGCGCTGATGCGCGAGATCCTCGAGCCGGAGGGCCTCGTCGTGATCGAGGCCGCCGACGGGGCGGCATGCCTCGCCGCGGCGCAGGCGGATCGGCCCGACCTGCTGCTCCTCGACATCGCGATGCCGGGGCTCTCGGGCTGGGCGGTCGCCAAGCGGCTGCGCGAGACCGGATTTTCCGGGCGGATCGCGATGATGTCGGCCAACGTCCACGAGATCAGCCCGATCCGCGGCGACGACGCCCCGCACGACGCGATCATCGCAAAGCCCTTCGACCTGCGCGACTTCCTCGAGCGGATCACGCAGCTGCTCGGCCTGGAATGGTCGGGCACGCAGGAACCCGAGCCCGAGCCGCCGCCGGCCCCGGGCACGCCGCCGCCGGAGGCGGCTCGGGCT
>NZ_VRVH01000311.1:0-5082 GCF_008040095.1 Methylobacterium sp. WL6
AGCACCCGGCGCCCTGCCGGGAGCGCGCCGGCGGGGAACAGGTCGGCGAGGCTCGCCTGGGCCGCCTCGTCGCTGCCGACGCGGCCGGCCAGCGCCCCCGCCGAGAGGCGGGTGAAGGTCTCGAGGTCGGCGCTCGCGGCGGCGAGCAGCTCGTCGCGCTGGTTCTGGAGGTGGAGCGCGGTCAGCCCCGCCAGGCAGGCGAGGAAGGTCGCCAGCAGGGCCGGCACCGCGTAGCGCAGCCACGCCTCGGCCTGGACGAAACGCGCGGCCGGAGCCCGCGTCGGCCAGTGGATGCCGAGAATCGTATCCGCACGCGCGGAGAAGGAAGCGGAATCCGCCTCCGGCATGGTCGACCTCGTGACATGAAAGCGTCCGGGCCGTGCTGCGCCGGCCTCGAATCTGAATTCAGTTCATCACTTTCCCGGGTGATTTGTCCACGGCTTTTTTCCGGCCGAGCTTGACTCCCGGCAGCATCTACCGACTCGGATTCGGCGGAGAATCGTCAATGTTAAGCGATGGTTAACCGGCTTCGAGGGTGCGGGCGGCGATGTCGGCCACGTCCCGCGAAAGCGCGGGGATCGCCTTGATCCGGTTGAGGATTTCGGCGGCCTTTTCCCGCCGCGAAATTTCCCATCGGCGCCACGGGGAAAAGGCGGTGAGGAGGCGCGCGGCGAGCTGCGGATTGATCCGGTCGAGCGCTTCGATGCGCTCGGCCACCAGGGCGAACCCGGTTCCGTCGGCCCGCGCGAACTGGGTCAGGTTTCCGAGCGCGAAGCTGGCGATCAGCGCCCGCACCCGATTCGGGTTGGTCATGGCGAAGGCCGGGTGCTCGGCGAGCCCGGCGATCCGCGCCCGCGTGCCGTCCTCGGGGATCATCGCCTGGATCGCGAACCACTTGTCGAGGACGAGCGGCTCGTCGGCATAGGTGCTGCCGAAGGCGGCGAGCGCCGCCTCGCGGGCGTCCCCCGGGATCGCCGCGATCACGCCGAGGGCGGCGAGGCGGTCGGTCATGTTGCGGGCCTCGCGCAGCTGGGCGAGGGCGCCCTCGGTCCCCGCCGCGGGATCGGCCGCCGCGATCAGGTCGAGGCAGGCGTTGGCGAGAGACCGGCGGCCGGCCGAGGCCGCATTCGGGCTGTAGGTGGTCTCGTGCGACGGCCGCAGCGCCGACATCAGCCCGTCGAGGCGCGGGCGCAGCCGCGTTCCGAGGACCGCCCGAAGGGCGGTGCGGGCGGCGTGGATGGCATCCGGGTCGATGTCGGCGGCGATCTCGCTGGCGGCCTCGCCCTCGCCGGGAAGCGCCAGGACCAGGGCGGCGAAGGCCGGGTCGGCCAGGGCCTCGCCGTCGAGGAAGGCCCCGAGCGCGTCGGCGAAGGCCTCGACCGCCCCCGGCGCCGCCGGTCCGAGGATCAGGCGCATCGCGATGCCCTGCGCCGCCTGCCAGCGGTTGAACGGGTCGGTGTCGTGGCGGAGCAGGGTGAGGCGCTCGGCGTCGGTCAGGTCGAGGTCGAGCCGCACCGGGGCCGAGAAGCCGCGCAGCAGCGAGGGGACGGGCGGCTCGGCGACGTTCTCGAACGCCACCGTCGCGGTCTCGGCGTCGAGGACGAAGACGCCGCCGGCGACCGCGGCCGACATCGCCCCGGCGAGCGGGCCGGCCGTGCCGACGAGGCCGAGCGCCACCGGGATCACCAGCGGCGGCCCGGCCGCCTCCAGGCTTTGGCGGAGACCGAGCGTGCAGCGCCGGGACGCCGCGTCGTAGGCGCGGGTCACGGCGAGCGTCGGCGTGCCGGGGCGCTCGTACCAGCGCGCGAAGGCCGTGAGGTCGCGTCCCGTCACCGCGGCGAAGGCCGCCAGGAAGTCCTCGACGGTGGCCGCCGTGCCGTCGTTGTCGGCGAAGTACCGGTCCATGCCGGCCCGGAAGGCGTCGGCCCCGATCAGCGTGCGCAGCATCCGCACGATCTCGGCGCCCTTGTCGTAGACGGTCGCCGTGTAGAAGTTGTTGATCTCGGCATAGGCCCCCGGCCGGACCGGGTGCCGGAGCGGGCCGGCATCCTCGGGGAACTGCCGCGCGCGCAGATTGCGGACCTCGCCGATGCGGTGGACGGCGCGCGAGCGCATGTCCGCGCAGAATTCCTGGTCGCGGAAGACCGTCAGGCCCTCCTTCAGGCAGAGCTGGAACCAATCGCGGCAGGTGACGCGGTTGCCCGACCAGTTGTGGAAGTACTCGTGCGCGATGATGCGCTCGATCGCGGCGTAGTCGCCGTCGGTCGCGGTCTCGGGCGAGGCCAGGACGTACTTGTCGTTGAACAGGTTGAGGCCCTTGTTCTCCATCGCGCCCATGTTGAAGTCCGACACGGCGACGACGTTGAACACGTCGAGGTCGTAGGCGCGCCCGAAGGTCGCCTCGTCCCAGGCCATCGAGCGGATCACCGCGTCGAGGGCGTAGGCGGCGCGCGGCGCCTTGCCGGGCTCGACGTAGACCGCGACCGCGACGGCCCGGCCCTCCATCGTGGTGAAGTCCTGCGCGACCCGGTCGAGGGCGCCCCCGACGAGGGCGAACAGGTAGGCGGGCTTCGGGTGCGGGTCGTGCCACACGGAAAAGTGCCGTCCGGTGCCGGGCACGTCGCCGGCCTCCACCGGGTTGCCGTTGCCGAGCAGCACCGGGGCCTCCGCGCGCTCGGCCTCGATCCGGGTGGTGTAGACCGCCATCACGTCGGGCCGGTCGAGGAAGTAGGTGATCCGGCGGAAGCCGTCGGCCTCGCACTGGGTGCAGTAGACGCCGTTCGAGCGGTAGAGCCCCATCAGCTTGGTGTTGGCGGTCGGGTCCACCCGCGTCGCGATCGTCAGCTCGAACGGCCCTCGCGGCGGCGCGTGCAGCGTCAGCCCGGCCGGGCTCACCGCGTAGGCGTCGGCGGCGAGCGGCACGCCGTCGAGCTCCAGCCCCTCCAGGACGAGGTCGTCGCCGTCGAGCACCAGGGGGACGCCGGTGCGGCCGGCCGGGTTCGGGCGCAGCGCGAGCCTCGCCGTGATCCGCGTGTCGTGCGGCGCCAGCCGCACGTCGAGGTCGACGCGGTCGATCATGAAGTCGCTCGGTCGGTAGTCCTGAAGCCGGATCTGGACGGGCGTATCGGTTCGCATGCGGGGCCTCGCTCGGCTGGCCGGAAGTCGGGACCGTTCTGGTCCCGCCGCCGCCGCGGTGCAACGGCGATGCCCGCCGGCCGATCGACAAACGGGAAGGCCCGATGCCGCGGCGACGGCATCGGGCCTTCGTTCGTGCCGGCGATCCTGCCGAACGCCGCTACCGCGGCAGGCGGTGCAGGGCCTTGAGGAACACGTCCACGTCCGCACGGGTGTTGTAGAAGGCGAGCGAGGCGCGGATCGACTGGTCGACGCCGAAGCGGCGCAGGGCCGGCAGGGCGCAATGGTGCCCGGAGCGCACGGCGACGCCGTGGCGGTCGAGGTGGTGGGCCACCGCCTCGTTCGTCTGTCCCTCGATCACGAAGGACATCACGCTCGCCTTCTCGCGGGCGGTGCCGATCAGGCGCAGGCCCCTGATGTCGGCGAGGCCGGCCTGCGCATAGTCCAGCAGGTCGTGCTCGTAGGCCGCGATCGCCGGCAGGCCGACGCTCTCGAGATAGTCGAGCGCCGCGCCGAGGCCCACGGCGCCGGCGATGTCCGGCGTGCCCGCCTCGAACTTTTCCGGCGCGCCCTTGTAGACGGTCTTCGTGAAGGTGACGTCCTCGATCATGTGGCCGCCGCCCTGCCACGGCGGCATCGCCGCGAGGAGGTGCGTCTTGCCGTAGAGCGCGCCGATGCCGGTCGGCCCGAAGACCTTGTGGCCCGAGAACACCACGAAGTCGGCGTCGAGCGACTGCACGTCGATCGGGATGTGCGGGGTCGACTGGGCCGCATCGACCAGCACCGGCACGCCGTAGGCGTGGGCGAGGGCGATGATCTCGCGGACCGGGTTCACCGTGCCGAGCGCGTTGGCGACATGGGTCACCGAGACGATCTTGGTCTGGCCCGACAGCAGGGCGGCGTACTGCTCGAAAATGATCTCGCCGCGATCGTTGACCGGGATCACCCGCAGGGTCGCGCCGGTGGCCTGGCTGAGCAGCTGCCAGGGCACGATGTTGGCGTGGTGCTCGATCGTCGAGACGATGATCTCGTCGCCCGGGCCGATATTGGCCCGGCCGTACGAGTTCGCGACGAGGTTGATCGCCTCCGTCGTGCCGCGCAGGAAGACGATGTCGTCCTTCGAGGGCGCGTTGAGGAAGCGGCGCACCTTCTCGCGGCCGCCCTCGAACAGGTCGGTGGAGCGCGCGGCCAGCGTGTGCGCGGCCCGGTGGATGTTCGAGTTGTGGCGGGCGTAGAACTCGGAGGTCGCGTCGATGACCGATTGCGGCTTGTGCGTGGTCGCCGCGTTGTCGAGCCAGACCAGGGGGTGCCCGTTCACGCTCTGGTGCAAGGCCGGGAAGTCCTTGCGGATGTGCTCGACGTCGAAGGGCGCGCCCGCCGGGCTCGACCGGGTCGAGGTCGCGCGCGGGGCCGGCCCGTCGTGGCGCGCGGGCTCGACGCGGGGCGTGGCGTGCGGCCTCGACGCGCGCGAGCCCCCGGTCAGGAAGTCGTAGTCGCCCGACGAGAACGGCTCGTCGGGGCCGGGCTCGACCGTGCGCACGGGATCGCCCGAGAGCCGGCCGGTGCGCCGGAAGTTCTCCTGGGCGACGTCGACCCCGCGCTTCGACGGGTCCGCCGGAACGAGGGACGGCGCGATCGCGTGGGCGAAGGCGTTGGCCCGCGGATGATCCTTCGCGACGGTCCGGTGCAGGTCGCCGCCGCCGGGGAGGAAGGCGGCGACGTCGGCCACGCTCGGCACGAAGAATTCCGGCAGGCCGTGCCGCGTGGACGGAACGCCGCGCTGCGCCGCGCGCGGGTCGGCGAGCGGGTGGACCGAGGGGATCGTCGTGACGTCGAGGAGGCCGGCGCTCGTCGGCGCGGGCGTCCCGCCGAACGGGTTGGCGGCCGACGGCCCGGTCAGGTAGGGAAGCCCGACGCTCGGGCCGCCGACGTTGCGCGCGCCGAGGG
>NZ_VRVH01000312.1:0-5051 GCF_008040095.1 Methylobacterium sp. WL6
CCGCCGCGACGCGGGCGGCCGAGGCGGCGAGCGCGCAGGCCGCGACCGCAAGCATCCGCCCCGTCCATCCCATCGCCACGACTCCCGCTCCGACGTCCGCTGCAGCATGCCCCGGATCGACGCGATCCGCACAGGGCAATCCGGCCACACCGGCGAAGCCGCGGTTGCCCAGTGGACTCGCACGGCGACGATGGTACAAACCTCCGGTACGTCTCCGTAGCTCAGCTGGACAGAGCACAGGTTTCCTAAACGCAAATTGGGCGCCGCATCGGGAAACCGCGCGGCGGATCCGCTCAAATTCGGGGAACGCTTCCGGTCCCGGCGATCCAGGTCGCCGGAATCCTGCCGATCCCGAGCCAAGCCCGCGCAGTGCCATGCGCGGGAAGGTGTAGAGACTAGACGGGCGGCACCTAAGGGCGCCTTCGGGCGCCTAGGGCGAAGGGATAGTCCAGGCCACGAACGCGGGCACCCGCCCGCGGCGGCGAAAGCCGAAGTGGTATGAAACCTGGGGTCGCAGGTTCGAGCCCTGCCGGGGACGCCACGCATTCCACCTGATGCGACGCGGCCGATCGCGGGACGATCGGCCGGTCCGCAACGGACGCTGCCGACGCGTTGGATCGATCACGGGGCCCCTGCACCAGGCCGGGTCACTAACGCGGCGTGACGATCGTACCAGTGAAAACAACCGAGACCGGGAACCAGTTGCATTCGCAACTGTTGCTGCCGGGATCGTCCAACCCTGGGTCGATCCCTTGGTAGGACGTGCCCCACCCGTGACCGCAGGCGTCGACAGATCGGAACTCCGGCAGATCATCGCCGGCCTGACCGAAGGGGTGATCCTCGTCGAGCCCGATCAGCGCATCGTCTGGGCGAACGAGGCCGCGCTCGCCATGCACGGGGCCGAGAGCCTCGCCGAGCTCGGCGCGACGGTGGACGAGTACCGGGCCCGGTTCTCCCTGCGCTACCGCAACAACCGCCCACCGGACCAGTACCCGATCGAGCGGGTGGTGCGCGGCGAGACCTTCCACGACGTCATCGTCGACGTGCGCCGCACCGACCGGCCGGACGTCGACTTCGTCCATTCGCTCCGCAGCATCGTCGCGACCGACACGTCCGGGACGCCGAGCTGCCTCGCGCTGATCCTCCAGAACGTGACCCCGCAATTCGAGGCGGAGGAGCGGTTCGAGAAGACCTTCAACGCCAACCCGGCCCCGGCGGTGATCACCCGCCTGTCCGACCTGCGTCACGTCAAGGTCAACACCGGCTTCCTCGAGATGACCGGCTACACCCGCGACGCCGTGATCGGGCGCAGCGTCTACGAGGTCGACGTGCTCGCCGGCGCGCGCAGCCGCGACCTCGCGATCGCCCGCCTCAACGCCGGCACCACGGTCCCGCAGATGGAGGCCTGCCTCGGGCTGCCGGACGGCGGCACACGGTTCGTGATCGTCGCCGGCCAGCCGATGGAGCTGGGCGACGAGCCGTGCATGCTGTTCACCTTCGCCGACCTCGAGCTGCGCAAGAAGGCCGAGACGGCGCTGCGCCAGAGCGAGGAGCGCTTCGCCAAGGCGTTCCAGCTCACGCCCGTGCCGACCATGCTGTGCCGGGCCGACGGCTTCGCGGTCACCGGCATCAACGAGGCCTTCACCCGGGTGTTCGGCTACGGCCAGGACAAGGTCGTCGGCCGCACGCCGGAGGAGATCGGTCTCTGGACCAAGGATGCGGCCCGCCAGCGCTTCGAATCCGCGGTGATCCGCACCGGCTCCGTCCTCGGGCTGGAGACCTGCCTGCACGCCCAGGAGGCCGGAGACCTCGATTGCCTCGTCTCCGCCGAGCGCGTCACCATCAACGACGAGGCGTTCGTGCTGGCGGTGCTGCAGGACATCACCGAGCGCAAGCGCTCCGAGCGCGACCTGTTCGTCGCGATCGAGGCGGTGATGGCCGACACCTCCTGGTTCAGCCGCGGCCTGATCGAGAAGCTCGCGAGCCTGCGCCACCCGGGCGAGGCGAGCGCCGAGGATCCGACCCTCAGCCTCACGGTGCGCGAGCGCCAGATGCTCGGCCTGGTCTGCGCGGGGCTGAGCGACGACGCCATCGCCAAGCGGCTGAACCTGTCGCGCAACACCGTCCGCAACCACACCGCCGCGCTCTACCGCAAGCTCGGCCTGCACAAGCGCTCGGAGGTGATCGTGTGGGCGCGCGAGCACGGCCTGCCGGCGACAATTCCGACATGAATAAATCAGAATACCAGTAGTTTTATACCATTGCCTGTTCGATGGGTGTCACCATCTCCGAAGGACAAAGGCAAGACCAACAAGAACAGGGGCAGCAACCCGCCGCATCGAACCGCATGCGATCTGTGCGGATCGCACCCTCAGCTCGATCGGGCAGCGGCCGGCGACCTGCGCGCCGCGGCCGAGATCGAAGCGAACACGAGTTTTTTCGAAGTCCGACGCGACGTCCGGGTCCACGCGCATGCCGTAGCCCGGGCGACACGCCGCACACGTCTCCCACACCTCGAAGCAACAGGACGAACATCATGGTCGATACGGATCGCGTCACGGGCGCAGCGAAAGAATTTGCGGGCAAGGCACAGGGCGCCGTCGGCGATCTCGTCGGATCGCGGAACGACTCGGTCGAGGGCCGCTTCCGCGAAGCCCAGGGGTCGGCCGAGAACCTCTACGGCCAGGCCAAGGACGCCGTCCGGCACGTCGCCGGCGAAGCCTCGGACTACGCCGAGGACGCCTACGAGAACAGCGGCCACTACCTCCGCCAGGGCCGTCGCGCCGTCAGCCACCAGGTCGAGGAAAGCCCCCTCGTCGCCCTGATGATCGCCGGAGCCGTCGGCTACGGCCTCGCCCTCCTCATCCATTCCCGCCGCTGACAGCCCTCGTCGTCGCGTCAAGTCTTTCGGAGCATACCGTGGCCACATCGTCCAACATTTCCGCCGCCCCCGTCGCGGCGAGCGCAGCCTCCACCGTCCACCTGCACCAGGTGTCGTGGGGCGCGATCTTCGCCGGCGCCGCGACGGCGCTGGTGACCCAGGTCATCCTCAACATGCTCGGCGTCGGCGTCGGCCTGTCCAGCGTCGGCTGGCCCGGCGGTGACAACCCGACCGCCTCGACCCTGTCGCTCGGCGCCGGCCTCTGGTTCGTCGGCTCCGGCATCGTCGCCTCGCTCGCCGGCGGGCTCATCGCCGGGCGCCTCTCGGGCAAGCCCGTCACGGGGGCTGCCGGCCTGCACGGCCTCGTCGCCTGGGCGGTGACGACCCTCGTCGTGCTGTACCTGCTCACCTCGGCCGCAGGCGGCCTCATCGGCGGCGCCTTCTCGGGCGTGACCAGCACGCTCGGTGGCGCCGGCTCGCTCGTCGGCGGCACCGTGAAGACCGCGGCGCAGGCGGCGGCCCCGTCGCTGGCGCAGATCTCGAACCCGCTCGACGGGATCGAGAAGTCGGTGCGCCAGCAGGCGGCCGGCCAGGACCCGCAGGCCCTGCGCGATGCCGCCGCCTCGGCGGTCCGTGCCCTGCTGTCCGGCGACCCGGCCCAGAAGGCCCAGGCCGAGAACCGCGCCGCCGACGCGCTGGCCAAGGCCCAGGGCATCCCGGTCGACCAGGCCAAGACGCAGATTCAGAACTACGAGAAGCAGTACGACGCCGCGCTCGCCGACGCCAAGCAGAAGGCGTCCGCCGCAGCCGAGGCCACCCGCAGTGCGGCCACGCAGGGCGCGTTCTACGGCGCCCTCGCGCTGATCCTCGGCGCGCTCGCCGGCTTCCTCGGCGGCCGCCTCGGCGCCCCGAAGCCGCCGACCCTGGTCGCCGGCTACGACGCCCGCCGCGCCTGAGCCGAGTCCCGGCTGAACTCGAGCTCGGCTCAGCCCGACGCTCGGCGAACGACCGGCCGGTCCATGCGACCGGCCGCCCCCCCTCGAACCCGTCCCTTCCCGCGCAAGGAGCCATCCCATGAGCAGCACCACGGACAAGCTGAAGGGCCTCGCCAACGAGGCCGCCGGCAACATCAAGCAGGCCGCCGGCAAGGTCACCGGCAACGACGGCCTGATGGTCGAAGGCAAGGCCCAGGAGTTCAAGGGCGAGGCCCAGCGCACCGTCGGCGAGGCCAAGGACGGCGTGTCGTCGCTGGTCGACAAGGTCGGCGGCAAGCGCTGATCCGGGACGGCGGCGGGCGACCCGACCGGGGCCCGACCGCCGCCCGATTCTTCGAAAGTCAGGAGAGATCCATGAACGGCGACCAGTTCCGCGGCGCATCGCGCCACCTCAAGGGCCGTGCCCAGAGCGCGCTCGGCGGCCTCACCGGCGACCCGGGCCGCCAGGTCCGCGGCGCCGTGAACCAGGCGGCCGGCGGCGCGCAATACGCCTACGGCCGCGCCCGGGACCGGGCCGAGGACCTCCTCGACGACGGGCGCGCCCTCGCCCACGCGGTCGAGGACCAAGCCGGCCGCTGGATCGAAGAGGGCCGCGATCTCACCCGCCACGCCCGCAAGCGCGGATCGTCCTACGGCCGGCAGGCGGCGCGCTACGCCGACGACAACCGCGTCTCCGCCCTGGTCGGCCTCGCCGCCGTCGCCTTCGCGGTCGGCTGGCTGTCCCGTTCCAGGTCCTGAACCCATCCCATCGGAGACGCATTCCATGATCCGCAAGCTGCTCACCGCCTTTCTGCTCCCGAAGGTCATCGCCTACGTCGGCCGCCGCCTCGCCGGCCGCTCCGCCGCCCCGCCGAACCGCCGCGGCTACTGAAGCATCCCCCTTCCCCCGCCCATCAGGAGACGATCCACGATGAAGCTGACCCTCGCCCTCGCCGCCACCGTCGCCGCCACCCTGGTCGGTCTGCCGGCCCAGGCCGCCCCGGCATCCAGCGCCCCCGTCGAGGCGCTGGTGCGCGGTGACCTGCCGACCGGCTACGTGCAGTATCGCCGCTTCGGTCATCGTCACGGCTGGCGCGGCGGGCGGGGGTACGGCCGGGGTTACGGCTATGGACGCGGCTACGGCCATCGTCGTGGGCCCGGCGTCGGCGCGGCGGTGGGCGCGGGCGTCGCAGGCC
>NZ_VRVH01000313.1:0-5013 GCF_008040095.1 Methylobacterium sp. WL6
GCGCGAGGCCGAGGCGGCGGCGCAGGCGGAGGCGGACGCCCAGGCCGCGCGCGCGATCCGCACGCCGGCGATGGAGGTCCAGAGCGGTGAGCGGTGAGGCGGACGCCGCCCTTCCCCCTCCCCCTGAAGCGGGGAAGGGTCTCCCCCGCAGCAGGGGGAGAGAGCGGAGCGCGTCGTCCGGAGACGGCGCTCCCCTCTCACGGCCCTCGCCGACGCGAGACCTTCCCTCCCCCGCTCCGGGGGGAGGGAAGACCGTGCCACCCGATGCCGGCCGCTTCGTCACCGGCTCGATCCTGCGCCACGTGGTGGTGATGAGCGCCACCGGCTCGATCGGCCTGATGGCGGTGTTCGTCGTCGACCTGCTGTCGCTGCTCTACGTGTCGAAGCTCGGCGACACCGACCTCACCGCCGCGGTCGGCTTCGCCGCGATCGTCCAGTTCTTCGCCATCGCCATCAACATCGGCCTAATGATCGCCGCCGGCGCCCTGGTCAGCCGCGCGATCGGCGCCGGCGACCGGGACGGCGCGCGGCGGATCGCGACCTCGTCGACGCTGCTCGGGCTCGCCGCCTCCGCCCTCCTCGTGGCGCTGCTGCTGCCGCTGTCCGACCCGCTGCTGCGGGCGATCGGCGCGGAGGGCGAGACGCTGACCGTGGCCGAGCGCTTCCTCTGGATCGCCCTGCCCTCGAACGTGCTGATGGGCCCGGGGATGATGTTCTCCGGGCTGCTGCGCTCGGTCGGCGCCGCGCGCCAGGCGATGTTCGTGACGCTCGGCGGCGCGTTGGTGACGGTGGGGCTCGATCCGCTGCTGATCTTCGGGGCCGGGCTCGGGGTCGACGGGGCGGCGATCACCACCTGCGTGGCGCGCGCCACCTTCGCGCTGATCGGCTGGCACGGGGTGCGCCAGCACCGGATGCTGGCGCCCGCGAGCCTCGCGGCGACGGTCGCCGACGCGCCGCTGGTGTTCCGGATTGCGCTGCCGGCGGTGCTCACCAACCTCGCGCCGTCTGTGGCGAGCGCCTTCCTCGCCCACGTGCTGGCCCGCTACGGCGCGGTGGCGGTGGCGGCCAACGTGGTGATCGACCGGCTCACCCCGGTGGCCTTCGGCGGGCTGTTCGCCCTGTCGGGCTCGATCGGCCCGATCCTCGGCCAGAACTGGGGCGCCCGCCGCTTCGACCGGATGCGCGGCGTGCTCCGCGACGGCGCGCTCGTGACCTTCCTCTACGTGGCGGTGGTGTGGGCCGCCCTGGTGCTCGCCCGCGGCCCGCTGATGCGGCTGTTCGCGCTCGACGGGGTCGCCGCCGACCTGTTCGGCTTCTTCTGCCTCGTCAGCGGCGGGGTGTGGTTCTTCAACGGCCTGCTGTTCCTGGCCAACGCCACGTTCAACAACCTCGGCTTCCCGTTCCGCTCGACCCTGCTCAACTGGGGCCGGGCGACGCTGGGCACGATGCCGCCGGCGCTCGCGGGTGCCGCCCTGTACGGGCCGCGCGGGGTTCTCGCCGGCGTCGGCATCGGCTCGCTCGCCTTCGGGCTGGCCGGCATCCTGATGGCCGCCCGCACGGTCACGCTGCTCGAGCGCGACGTCGTGGTGCCGGCGCGCGCGCCCGATCCCGAGGCGAGCGTCGCCGCCGGCCCGGCCCATGGCGGCGCGCTGGTGTAGCGCGCCGCGCCGCGTCGGCTGGCGCGACATCCCCGGCATCCCGGCCGCGACGCGATCCCCGGTGGATGCGCGGCACCGATCGCGCCGGGACGCGCCCGAACGTTGGCCGGCAACTGGCCAGCGGCGTCGATAAGGGTCTAGACTTGGAACGCGCGGCCCGCGATGCGGTTTTCCGCGCGGCGAACAGACCAAGGCCGCGTGATGTTCAACCCGCTCGACATGCTTCAGGCCCAGAACGGCGCCGGGATGCAGAGTGTGGCCCAGCAGTTCGGCCTCACCCCCGAGCAGACGCGCCGGGCGATGGAGGCCCTGATGCCGGCCTTCGCGCTCGGGCTGCAGCGCAGCGCCGTCCCTGACCCGACCGGCCTGTCGCAGATGTTCGGGCTGGCCGGCGCCCGCCCCGCCGCGAGCCCGGCACCCAGCCCGGCCGAGACCATGCTTGGGCAGATGTTCGGCTCGCCGGCCCTCACCCAGGCGATCCTGCAGCAGGCCTCCTCGGCCAGCGGCGTCGGCTCGCAGGTGCTGCGCCAGATGCTGCCGATGATGGCCGGCGCGGTGGTCGCGAGCATCGTCCACATGCTGCTGAACCAGCAGGCTCCGGAGGCCAAGGCGGCGCCCGCCCCGGCGCCCTCGCCGTTCGCGGTCGCGCCGGGCTGGGCCGAGATGATGAAGGCGTTCGTCCCGGCGCAGGCCACGCCGGAGGCGCAGAAGCAGGCCGCCAGGCCCCCGGTCTCGAAGCCCCAGGTCTCGAAGCCCGCGCCGAAGCCGGAACCCGATGCCGCCGGCGGCATGTTCCAGCAGATGCTGAAGACCGGCGCCGAAGTTCAGGAACAGAACGTCAAGGCGATGCAGGGCCTGTTCGAGGCGTTCTGGGCCGAGGCCGACCCGGCCAAGGCGGCCGCGGCCAAGCCCTCGGGCACGACGCCGAACGCCGACCCCGCCTCGGAGCCGGACGCGTCGCATCGGTCGCGCAAGGGCCGGCCGGGGACGCGCTGAGGTTGGTCAGTTCTGGCTGACCGCGTTTCCGATGGTCTGGTAGACGGTGCTGACCTTGGACGCGTAGAGGCGCAGGCTGCCGACGATGGCCAGGAAGACCAGCCCCGAGATCAGGGCGTACTCGATGCTCGTCGCGCCGCGCGCGTCGGCGGCGAAGCGGCGCTTCGGCGGCACGGCTCCGGCCCCTTTCGACAGTTCGACGGCCGTCCTCGACATCGATGATCGCCTTCCTCGGCCGAACCGGCACACGGCGACCCTACCCGCGCGACCTTGAGGATGTTTTAACTCGATCGGCGACGGGCGACGGTCGCGGCATCCGCCGAAGCAGGATCCGTGCGACCGGCCGTTTTGCGGGTCCCCTCCCCCGCTTGCGGCGAAAGGGGATGGGCGCTCGGGCGACCCGTCAGGAGCGGGCCCGCGCGGGCGCCTTCGCTCCGCTCAGCCGTGGCCGGCTTCCTTGCGCAGGGCGTCGATGCGCTTGGAGGCCTCGGCCTTGTCGATGTCGGGATCGAACGCCTCGGGCTCCTTGGTCTCCTCCGACAGGGTCTTGAGATAGGAGGCCTGCGCACCGGTCATCGGCTCGCCGCCCGTGGTCCACTGGTCGGGATCCTTGATCTGGTTCGACACGTCCTTCGGGTCGGTCTTCGGGTTCTCGTTCGAAGCGGACTTCGTGTCGGACTTGGCGTCGGACTTCGAATCGGACTTCGCCGTGGTCTTGGCAGCGGCCTTGGTCATCGGGCACTCACGCGTTCATGGAATGTTCCGTCAGAACGCGGCCCGCATCCCCGAGGTTCCCCGCCGGCCGGAACCGGCGGGGGATAAGACGCCTCAGGCCGCGCGGACCTTCAGGCTGCGCGCGCCTGCGGCTGCACCTCGGCGAGGTAGTCGTCCATCAGCGTGCGGGTGATCGCGCCCGGCGCGAACCGGTAGGGCCCGATCTCGGAGACCGGGGTGACCTCGGCGGCCGAGCCGGTGATGAAGCATTCCGAGAAGTCGGCCATCTCCTCGGGGCGGATGCGGCGCTCGGTGACCGCGAGGCCGCGGCGGCGGGCCAGCTCGATCACCGTCTGCCGGGTGATGCCGTTGAGGAAGCGGTCGGCGGTGGGGGTGTGGATCGCCCCGTCGCGGATGAAGAACACGTTGGCGCCGGTGCACTCGGCGACGTTGTCCTCGAAGTCGAGCATCAGCGCGTCGGCATAGCCCTTGTTCTCGGCCCGGTGCTTGGAGATCGTGCAGATCATGTACAGGCCCGCCGCCTTCGAGGCGCAGGGGGCGGTGCGGGGATCGGGCCGGCGATACTCGGCGATGTCGAGGCGGATGCCCTTCATCTTGGTGGCGGCGTCGAAGTAGCTCGGCCATTCCCAGGCGGCGATCGCCAGGTGGATGGTGTTGCCCTGGGCCGAGACGCCCATCATCTCCGAGCCGCGCCAGGCGACCGGGCGGAGATACGCGTCCTGCAGGCCGCTGACCTTGAGCACGGCCTCCTTGGCCGCGACGATCTCGGCGGCCGAATACGGCACCGCGAAGTCGAGCAGCTCGGCGGAGCGGCGCAGGCGCTCGGCATGGGCGAGGCTCTTGAAGATCACCCCGCCATAGGCGCGCTCGCCCTCGAACACCGACGAGCCGTAATGCAGCCCGTGGCTCAGCACGTGGATCTTGGCGTCCCGCCACGGCACCATGGCGCCGTCGAACCAGATGGTGCCCTCGCGCTCGTCGAACGGGATCACGGACATGGGAACGTCTTCCTGGAAATCGTCGCGGCCCGCGCAACCTGCGGGCCCTTCGGCGGGGACGATGTCGATGGGCGCGCATGCGGGCGGCGCCGGCGGGGTTGACGGGTACCAACCGGCCTGGAATATGTCAACGACACTGACGTATATCGCGCGCACGCTCCTCCTTCCCATCCTCTCCGCTCCGACGTCCTTCGCGCCGACGTTCGTCTCCTCTCCCGCCCTTCGCGCCGCAACCGGACCCGGGCCGCACGTGACATCTCCCGCCCTCCGCGAACGCAAGGACGCCGCCGAGCCGGCCGCCGCCTGCAGCAGCGACGACCTGATCGAGCTCCTGTTCTTCGCCTATCGCGACTTCGTCGGCGATCCGGACCGGATCCTGGCCGAGTACGGCTTCGGCCGGGCGCACCACCGGGTGCTGCACTTCGTCGACCGCTATCCCGGCCTGACCATCGCCGAATTGCTCGACATCCTGCGCATCACCAAGCAGAGCCTCAACCGGGTGCTGAAGGACCTGATCGGCCAGGGCTACATCGCCCAGCGGCCCGGCACCCAGGACCGGCGCCAGCGCCTGCTCACCTGCACGCCGAGCGGCGCGGCGCTGGCCGCCGACCTCACCCGCGTGCAGG
>NZ_VRVH01000314.1:0-5009 GCF_008040095.1 Methylobacterium sp. WL6
CGCCCGCTTCGAGCACCGCGCCCGCGACGCGGCGCGGCGGCGCCTCGACCGCTGAGGCGTCTTCTTTGCAGTCGCGTTTTCTTCACGCGATCCGGCCTCCATCGCGCTCGAAAACGCGTCAAGCGCGCCGGCGGAGCCGGCCGTCGAAGAAGGCGGGGTCCGTCAGCCCGGCGGCGAGCACGCCGAACAGCCCGAGATGCAGGCCGAGCGCGGCGACGCCGACGCTTTGCAGCGACCACAGCGCGAGGGCGCCGCCCGCCATCAGCGCCGGGCCCGCGACGTAGGCGCCCCCCGCCAACCCGAGGCCGGCTGCCCGAGGCGCAACCAGCACGCGGCGAGCGCCATCGCGGCGAAGCCGCCCTTGATCCCGGCCATGGCGCGGATCACCCGCACCAGATCGGGATCGATCGTCGTCGCCGGGGCGCGCGACCACCAAGCCCGCGGCGGCGATTGCCAGGACGGTGCCGAGGGCGAGCAGCCCGCGCGGCGCCGGCGTGGCCGGCCATGCGCGCTGGCGAAAGGTCGACGCCTCCGGGCGCGGCATCGTCGACGTCCACAACGGAAACCTCCGCGGCGTTCGATCGGGATAGGGCGACGGGGCGCCGGGCGAAAGCCGCCTCGGGACCTCAGCCCGGCGGGATCACCTCGATCTGCAGGCCGCCGTAATAGGCTGCGAGGTTGGCGATGTCGGCGTCCGACAGGTCCTTCGCCACGACCGACATCACCGGGTTCTGCCGCGTCCCGTCGCGGTACTCGGTCAGCGCCTTCACCAGGTAGATCTCGACCTGGCCGGCGAGGTTGGGGGCCTCGGGCAGCTTCGAGAGCCCGTCCATGCCGTGGCAGGCCTGGCAGGCGGTGGCCCGCTTGCGCCCGGCGGCGGCATCGCCCGCCTGGACGGCGACGGGCGCGAGGGCGAGGATCAGGACGAGGAGGGATGGGCGGAGCATGGGGTGACCGGAAGCATTCTCGGGGGGACTCAGACAGCGCGTGCAACGCGCTGTGCGACGCAGGCTCGGCGCGTTCTCCCTCCCCCTACGCGGGGGAGGGAAGAGGGTGCACGGCCCTCGACGGCCGATCGCCCTATTTCGCGTCGCCTTCGTACGAGATCCGGTAGATCGCCCCGGCCGCATCGTCGGAGACCAGGAGCGAGCCGTCGAGCAGCACCGCGACGTCCACGGGGCGGCCGAGATACTCGCCGTCGCCGGTCAGCCAGCCCTCGGCGAAGGGCTTGGGCGCGCCGACCTTGCCGTCGGAGACGGGCGCGAACATGATCCGCGCGCCCACCGGCTCGGTGCGGTTCCACGAGCCGTGCTCGGCGATGAAGAGGCCGCCGCGATAGGCCTGGGGGAACTGCTTGCCGTTGTAGAAGGTCAGCCCGAGATCGGCCGCGTGCGGCGGCAGCTCGGCCGCCGGCGCGACCGCGTCGGCCGGCGGCGCCTGGTCCTTGTACTCGACGGTGCGGACGGCGCCGCCGCCGAACCACGGGAAGCCGAAGTTCTCGCCGGCCTTCGTCGCGTGGTTGAGCTCGCCCGGCGGCTTGTCGTCGCCCATGCCGTCGACCTGGTTGTTGGTGAACCACAGCGTCTTGTCGGCCGCGAAGTCGATGCCGACGGAGTTGCGGATGCCGGTGGCGTAGACCTCGCGGTTCTTCCCGTCGGCGTCCACGCGCACGATGCCGCCGATGCCGTGCGTCCGGTACAGCTCGAGCTTCTCCGGCGCCGGCACGTTGTAGGGCTGGCCCAGCGCGATGTAGGTCTTGCCGTCGGGCCCGACGCGGCAGACGCGGGCGGTGTGGTTGTAGCTCTCTTCCCCAGCCGGGATCAGCTCGCCCTGCTTGACGACGATGCCGGCGGCGACGTCCGGGTTCTCGTAGAAGAACTCCGCCGCGGGGAAGGACAGCACCCGGTTCTGCTCGACGACCGTCAGCACGCCGTCCTTCGAGAAGCAGACGCCGTTGGGGATCTTGAAGTCGATGCCCGGCGCAAAAGCGCGGACCTCGTCGGCGACCCGGTCCTTGTCGCGGTCGGTGACGGTATAGACCTTGGTCTTGCGGGTGCCGACGAACAGCACGCCGGCATTGGGGCCGACCGCGATCGAGCGGGCGTCGGGCACGATCGCGTAGAGGTCGATCTTGAAGCCCTCGGGCAGCTTGATCCTGCCGAGCGTCTTGCGGATGGCGTCGGCCTTGCGCCCGGTCTGCGGGATCTCGGGCGCGGGCGCCGTGTTCGTGCTCTTGAAGCCCTGCAGCTTCTCCAGGTCGTCCGCCTTCGCCTTGGTCTCGGCGGGGGACGCGCCCTGTGCCAGGGCGGAGGTCGCGAATCCCGAGGTCGCGACGGCCGCGCTCGACAGGAGCGCGGCGAGAATCACCGATCGCATGGGGACCGATCGCATGGGGCTTGCCTCCCGAAACCGCCCCTGCAACCGGGCGTTGGCGGGGAGTGTATGCCGCGCGCCGGCATCGGCAAGGTCGCGTCGTGACGCGGCCGCATCACTGTCTTGGCAAACGCCCCTTGCTCCCGTCGCCTCAGGCCACCTTGCGCGGCACCAGCCGCTCGCTGCCGAGGGCGGCCTGCGCCCCCGAGATTCCGGCCTCGGTGTACTCGGCATCCTCGTTGACCCGCCAGACGTCGTGGCGGCGATGGCCCGCGACGATGTTCTCGACGGTGAGCATCGCCGTCATCATCGCGTGGTCCTGGTTGTTGTACTTGTGCATGCCGTTGCGGCCGACGAGGTGCAGCGTCGGGAAGTCCCGCTCCAGCTCCATCCGCACCAGCGCGACGTTCTCGGCATAGGTCTCGTCGTAGACCGGGTAGGCCTTGGGCTGGCGCACGACGCAGGCGTCGACCACGTCGGCCGGGTCGATCAGGCCGATCTGCCCGATCTCGCGCTTGGCCAGGGCGACGAGGTCGGCATCGCTCGCGGTCCAGAGGCCGTCGCCCTCGAAGCAGAAATATTCAAGCCCGAGGCAGGTATGGGCCTCGTCGGGCACCATCTCGGGCGACCACGAGCGGAAGTTCTGCACCCGCCCGACCTGCACCGAGGGATCGTGGATGTAGATCCAGTTGTCGGGGAAGTTCTTCTGCGACTTGGCGATCAGCGCCACCGTGACGAAGTCGCGATACTGCAGCGCGCGCGCCTGGAAGGTGCTGATCGGCCGCGGCGTGATCACGTCCACGAGCTCGCGCACCGGCGCCGAGGAGATCACGTGGCGCGCGGTGAAGGTCTCGCGCGTGCCGTCGCCGCGGACCGCCGCCACGCGCCACAGGCCGGCGGCGGGATCGAACGACAGGCCGTCGACGCCGCGGTCGAGCAGAACCCTGCCGCCGTGCGCGGCGATCTTCTCCGCCGCCGCCTCCCACATCATGCCGGGGCCGCGGCGGGGATAGCGGAACGACTCGATCAGCGTCTTGATCACCGGCTCGCCGGCCTTGGGCTTCGCCCGGATCCCGAGGGAGCGCTTCAGCGCGTCGCGGATGGCGGCGCCGAGGTCGAGGCCCTTGATGCGCTGCGCGGCCCAGTCGGCCGAGATCGCGTCGCAGGACATGCCCCAGACCTTCTCGGTGTAGGTCTTGAAGAAGATCGAGAACAGCTTCTCGCCGAACTGGTTACGGACCCAGCCGTGGAAGTGCTTCGGCGCGGCGATCGGCCGGGCGCAGGCGTAGAGGTAGGACAGCACGCAGGCGGTGCTGGTGAGCAGCCCGAGATTGCGCAGGGCCTCGAAGGCCTTCAGCGGGTAGGCGTAGTACTTGCCCTGATAGTAGATCCGCGACAGGCGCGGCCGCTCGATGAAGTCGTCGGGCAGGAGCTCGTCCCAGAGGTCGACCACGGCCTTCGACTTCGAGAAGAAGCGGTGGCCGCCGATGTCGAACAGGTAGCCGTTGTGGCTCACCGTGCGCGAGATGCCGCCGACCTGGGTCGAGTCGCGCTCCAGCACGGTGACGTCGCGGCCCTGCTTCGACAGCAGGTAGGCCGCGGTGAGCCCGGCGGGGCCGCCGCCGATCACCAGCGTCTCGGTGTGGTAACTCATCCGCTGCCCCGACCCGTCCTGAACGGGCGGAGCCTGCGCCCGACGTGGTTAAGGAAACCTCCCATGGCGACGGCCTTGACCGCCCGTTAAGCGCGTTCGCGGCAGGGTCGCGCGAGCGGAACGAGACCCGTCGCGGCCGGAGCGGCCGGCGGGCACCGGAGAGGCGCGATGGCGGCCACAGCTTCGTTTCCGGCCCGGAAGCCGGCACGCCTCGATGCGGGGACGATCCTGTGGCTGCTGGTGCTGTTCTGCGCGGTCATGCTGTATCCGCCGGGCGACGTGATCGAGACGATCCGGCACCTGCGCGTGCCCGACACCGACGACGCGATGCGCCTCGTCGAGGCGCGCGACCTCGCCGCCGGCCAGGGCTGGTACGACAACGTCCAGTACCGCTTCCTGCCGCCGGGCGGCGTGCCGAGCCACTGGTCGCGCCTGCTCGACGCGCCGCTGGCCGGCCTGCTCCTCGTCTTGACGCCCCTGCTCGGCTCCGGGCTCGCCGAGGGGATCGTCGCGGCGTTCTGGCCGCCGCTGCTGTTCGTGGTCTACGCCGCGGTGCTGTGGACCGGCGTGCGCACGACCTTCGGCAAGCGGGCGGCGGTGCTGGCGCTGCTCGCCGCGACCCAGACCTTCGGCGTCACCGTGCAGTTCGCCGCCGGCCGGATCGATCACCACAACCTCCAGATGATCGCGATCCTCGGGATGGCCATCGGCCTGATCCGTGGCGGCGGCCGGGCCGGAGCCGGAGCCGGGGCGCTGGCGGCCCTGTCGCTGGCGATCGGGCTCGAGGGCCTGCCCTCCGTCGCGCTCGGCGCGCTGTTCGCCGTCGGCGACTGGGTGCTTCGCGGGCGCCCCGCCCTGCCGGCGTTCCTCGGCTTCGGGATCGGCCTCGGGCTGGCGGCGCCGCTGCTGTTCGGGGCGCAGACCGCGCCGCATCTCTGGGGCGCGACCGCCTGCGACGCGCTCTCGCCGCCCTGGCTCTGGC